>JAFRMI010000031.1 GCA_017430765.1 Lachnospiraceae bacterium
ATTTCAAGGCGGACAAGACGCGGAGCGTCTCTGTCCGTCTACAGCGAGGGTCACGAAGGGATCCGAGCTGTAAGGGTGCTGTAGAAACCCCTGAAATCTGAGAAAGATCAGCCAGGGAAGTTGTTCAATGGATGATCATTCTCAGATTTCAAGGCGGACAAGACGCGGAGCGTCTCTGTCCGTCTACAGCGAGGGTCACGAAGGGATCCGAGCTGTAAGGGTGCTGTAGAAACCCCTGAAATCTGAGAAAGATCAGCCAGGGAACTTAAAAATAATGCAAACTCTGATCCATACCCCCGAAAGGGGGTATGCTTAACATGATCGCATCGGGTCAGCGCTCTTCCCGGAGCAGGATGCCGTCTGCTTCCCGTGATACGGCGCTGTACCGCTGCACGCATTCATCTCATAGGAGTGATTATGCATAATATTCAGATCCTCACAGAAGGGGATTCCTCCCTTCTCATCGTTTTCGGCAATGAGGTCAGTCCGGATATCAACAGAAGGATCAGTGCCACGGTCCAGCTGCTCAAAAACCAGCATATCGAGGGCATTGTGGACCTGATACCGTCCTACTGCGCCCTGCTCATCAACTACAATCCGCAGGTGATCCGCTACGCGGAAATCCGCGAGAGAGTGGAGAGGATTCTTTCCATGGATGCGATGGCGGGCGAATCCGCGCGGAAGATTGTGGAGATCCCGGTCTGTTACGGAGGGGAATACGGCCCCGATCTGCAGACCATCGCCGACCACGCAGGCCTGACGGCGGAAGAGGTCATAGAGATCCACACATCCAGGGATTATCTGATCTATATGCTCGGATTTCTTCCCGGATTCTGCTATCTCGGCGGACTGGATGAGAGAATCCACACTCCGCGCCTGGCCAACCCCCGCATCCGGATCCGCGAGGGAAGCGTCGGAATCGGCGGCAGCGCCACCGGCATCTATCCGATGGATTCTCCGGGCGGGTGGCAGCTGATGGGAATGACGCCGGTGAAGACCTATGATCCTTCCAAGGATGTCCCGATCCTCTTAAATGCCGGTGAATACATCCGCTTCATCCGGATCGACGAGGCGGAGTACCAAAGAATCAAAGACCTTGTGTCACGCGGGGAATACGAGGTGACTGTACATGAAGAGGGGGTGAATTAATGGGCTTTCGAGTACTGAAAGCGGGTATGCTGACTACGGTGCAGGATCTGGGACGCTACGGCTACCAGAGCCAGGGAATCAGCGTATCCGGCGTGATGGACGTCCGTTCGTTCAAGATCGCGAACCTCCTTCTGGATAATCCTGAAAATGAAGCCTGCCTTGAAATCACCCTGATCGGTCCGACCCTTCAGTTTACGTCTGCCACGATTATTGCCATCACGGGAGGAGACTTTGATCCCACAATTAATGACGAACCGGCGCCGATGTACACGGCGATCTATGTCAACAAGGGTGACGTTCTCCGTTTCCGGAGCGCGCGGACGGGCAGCCGGTGCTATGTGGCTTTCTCGAGTTATCTGGATATCCCGGTCGTCATGGGCAGCCGGTGCACGAACCTGAAAAGCCAGACGGGCGGATTGAAAGGAAGGAAGCTGAAGGAGGACGATTACGTCGGCTTCCGGATCAAGCGCAGATATCTTCCATTCTTCCTCTCGCGTCACCTGGATCTCAACGAGTATGCCGACACGGAGGCAGAGCTGCGCGTCATCCTGGGACCGCAGACGGATATGTTTACAAAGCAGGGGATCGAGACATTCCTCAGCGAGGAATATACGGTGACAAGTGACTTTGACCGCATGGGCTGCCGTCTCGATGGGCCGTTTATCTCCACAAAGAACGGCTCGGACATTATCTCGGACGGGATTGCGTTCGGCGCCGTACAGGTTCCGAGCCACGGCAAGCCGATCATCATGCTTGCGGACCGGCAGACCACCGGAGGGTACGCGAAGATCGCCACCGTAGCTTCGGTCGATATTCCCAAACTTGTGCAGAGAAAGACAGATCATAAGATCCGCTTCCGTGTGATTTCCGTGGAGGAAGCGCAGAATCTTATTGATGCGGAACTTAAGGAGTTCAAGATGATGCGGAGGAAGATCCATGAGCCCTGCAAGGAGGTTCTGGACTGCCGCCTCACGGGCAAACGGGTCAGCGGCCTGCTGACCAGGATCAACTGAGCATCCCGCAATGATCAGGACCGGATGAACGCCATCCGGCCGGCATATTTTCCAAAAGGAGTACTATATGGATCTTGAAAAGATTGAGGGTCTCGTCAATATTCTCGAGAACTCTTCCCTGACAACGATGACTGTGAAGGACGGAGATTTTAAAATCACGATGACTAAACTCGACCACCCGCCGGTTGTGGCGCAGGGAGTTTCCGCAGGTCCGATGCCTGCAGCATTCCCTGTCCAGGGACCGGCTCCGGCTGCCGCGCCTTCCGAGGCGGCAGAGGAGGATGAGGAGCTCTTTATTACGTCCCCGATCGTAGGCACGTTCTATTCGGCTCCGGCCCCCGACGCTCCGGCCTATGTCAAGGTCGGCGACCATGTAAAGAACGGGCAGACCGTCTGCATTCTCGAGGCGATGAAACTGATGAATGAGATCCAGTGCGAGTTTGACTGTGAGATAGAGGCCGTCCTTGTGAGCAACGAGCAGAAAGTCGAATACGGCCAGCCCCTCTTCCGTGTAAAAAAGGTGTAAACGAAAGGATCCGCTATGTTTAACAAAATACTGATCGCGAACCGCGGTGAGATCGCGGTCCGCATTGCGAGGGCCTGCCGCAATATGGGCGTCAGGAGCGTCGCCGTTTACTCGAAAGAGGACACGGATTCCCTCCACCTGCAGATCGCGGATCAGAGGATCTGCATCGGGGAAGGCCCGGCGCGGAATAACTATCTGAACATGGACCAGATCATCACCGCCGCGAAGAATATGGGGGCGGACGCGATTCATCCGGGATACGGCTTTTTGTCCGAAAACAGCACATTTGCCAGAAAATGCGAGGAGAACGGCATCACGTTCATCGGCCCCTCCCCCGACGTCATCGACCGCATGGGCAATAAATCACAGGCGAGAAAGACCATGATGGAGGCCGGCGTACCGGTCATTCCCGGGACGAAGGAACCTGTTTATGACGCGGAGACGGGCAAGAAGCTCGCTGCAGAAATCGGATACCCGGTTATGATCAAAGCCTCTTCCGGCGGCGGAGGCAAGGGTATGCGCGCGGCGATGAACGAGGATGAGTTTGAGCACGAGTTCAATATCGCCCAGATGGAATCCGCCAATTCATTCGGAGACGATACGATGTATCTGGAGCGGCTGATCCTGGAGCCCCGCCACGTGGAAGTGCAGATCATAGCCGATACGTTCGGCAATGTCGTATCCCTCGGGGAGCGTGACTGCTCCGTACAGCGCAACCACCAGAAGCTGATTGAGGAATCGCCTTCTCCGGCAGTGACGGATGAGACGCGTGCACGGATGTACGCGGCGGCGGTCCTTGCGGCGAAGACCGTCGGATATACCAATGCGGGGACAATTGAGTTCATTGTGGATAAGAACGGGGATTTCTATTTCATGGAGATGAATACCCGGATTCAGGTGGAGCACGGCGTGACGGAGATGGTGACGGGGACAGATCTCGTCATTGAACAGATCCGCGTCGCCGCCGGCGAACCCTTAAGTTTCTGCCAGGAGGACATCGCGCTTAAGGGACACTCGATTGAATGCCGCATCAACGCGGAGATTCCGGAGAAGAACTTCATGCCTTCGCCGGGAAAGATCACGCACCTGCATCTTCCCGCCGGCAACGGCGTCCGCGTCGACACGGCGATGTATATGGGGTATACGATCCCGTCGGATTACGATTCCATGATCGGCAAGGTGCTGGTGCTCGGACCGGACCGGGCTGCCGCCATCAGCCGCATGAAAGCCGCACTCGATGAGATGGTTGTTCTGGGCGTTGAGACGAATCTCGACTTTCAGTACCGCATCATGCACAGCAAAACATTTGCCGAGGGCCGCGCGGATACGGGATTTGTTGAGAACTTTACCAAAGGGGGATCCCCCAATATCTGAGAAAACACAGATTCGTCTGCCTGTGTCCGGAAAAAAGGAACAGGGCGCTTCCGGCTGCCCTGTTTTGCACCTGTTTTCTGCCTGCAGCAGAGGAAGGAGAAAATTATGTATCAGATCGATTTAAACTCAGACCTCGGAGAGAGTTTCGGCAATTATAAAATCGGGAGAGATGACGAGGTCATCCCGCTTATTTCTTCCGCCAATGTTGCATGCGGGTATCACGCCTCGGATCCAATCGTGATGGACAGGACCATCCGGATGGTGAAAGATGCGGGAATCGCCGCCGGCGCGCATCCGGGTTTTCCCGATCTTATGGGATTCGGCCGCAGGAACCTCGCGGTTTCCCCTGCGGAGGCGAAAGCGTATGTGACGTATCAGCTGGGTGCGCTGGATGCATTTATGGAGACAATCGGCGTCCCGATGCAGCATGTGAAGCCGCACGGTGCCCTCTACAATATGGCCGCAAAAGATGCGGCGCTTTCGGAGGCGATCTGCAGCGCGGTGAAAGAGTATAATCCGGATCTGATCATCCTTGCGCTTTCCGGCGGAGAGCTTGAGAAGGTTTCGAAGAGCATGGGTCTTCGCACGGCATCCGAATTCTTCGCGGACCGCGCGTATGAGGAGGACGGAACCCTTGTCAACCGAAGAAAGGAGGGAGCGATTATCCGGGATGAAGAGGAAGCGATCGCACGGACGGTACGCATGGTGAAGGAGAAGAAGGTGCGCACCGCCTCCGGGATCGACATTCCTATGGAAGCGCACTCGATCTGTGTCCACGGCGACAATGAGAAGGCGCTCGCATTTGTCACGAGGATTCGGGCCTCCTTCGCGGAGAATGAGATTGCGATCAAACCGCTGCGTGAGATCGTCTGAGAATAGGAGTTTATGGGTCGGGGACGCCGATGCGCTGCCCTGACCCGTTTTTTATCGGACAGGAAATTCCTCGGAATTCCCTGTCCGATAATAAGCCTCCGGCAGGATGCACACGGGCACGTAAGGAGAAAGTCGCTTAGGCGACCGTGCCCGGCGCAAAAGACCGGCTGCGCTCCCCTCATGAATGAGGGGAGGGGGAGTTGAAGTCCGCTTGCGGACTTTATTCCCGAACAGCTCCCGATTCGAAAAAAGCTTCCGCACGATACATGCGGATGCGCCGGGAAACAGCCGCTTGCCAAGGTGCTGCTCCCCGTGGTAACATCTATTGCGCAGCTGAAAGAAACACGGAGAGACGGCATATGGGCACAAGAATAATCAGGACAGACAGTGCGGAAGAGACGAGAAGGGCGGCCGCTTTGATGGGGAAGGAGGCTTTTCCCGGTGAAGTGCTGGCACTTATCGGAGATCTGGGAACGGGCAAAACCGTCTTTACGCAGGGGTTCGCGGAGGGGCTTGGTATTACCGGACCGGTGACGAGCCCGACATTCACTATCATGCAGGTGTATGATGAGGGAAGGCTGCAGCTGGCCCATTTTGATGTATACCGGATCGCGGATCCGGATGAGATGGATGAGATCGGATACGAGGATTATTTTTACGGGGACGGGGTGTGTCTGGTGGAGTGGGCGGATCTGATCAGCGATCTTCTGCCGGAGGGAACGGTGAAAGTGACAATCCGCAAAGTGCCGGGAGAGAACCCGGATCTGCGGATCATTGAAATAGATAAGGATGCGGGGACGGATATATGAAGCTGATAGCGCTTGATTCCTCGGGGCTTGTCGCGAGCTGTGCCATCATCAGCGACGGGATTCTTCTGGCGGAATATACGACGGATTATAAAAAGACACACAGTCAGACCCTTCTGCCCATGCTGGATGAGATCGCGCGGATGACGGAGTTTGATCCGAAAGACGCGGACGCAATCGCAGTCGCAGCGGGACCGGGGTCCTTTACAGGCCTGCGGATCGGGGCCGCGACGGCGAAGGGACTGGGACTCGCGCTCGGAAAGCCTATCGTCGAAGTGCCCACTCTCATGGGACTGGCCTACAATCTTTATGATTCCCCCGGGCTGATCTGTCCGATTATGGATGCCAGAAGATCCCAGGTTTATAACGGCCTTTACCGGTTCAGGGACCATATGATTGAAACGGTGGCAGACCAGAGGGCGGTGTCCGTGAAAGAACTGGCGGAGGAACTCAATCTGCGGGGAGAAGAGGTGACTTTCCTCGGGGACGGTGTGGATGTCTACAGGGATCTTCTGGAAGCATTTCTCACAATCCCTCACGCTTACGCACCCGTGCATCTCTCGCGGCAGCGGGCTTCTTCCGTGGGAGCTCTCGGGGAGAGACTTTTTGAGATGGGATGCGCGGTCCCTGCGGAGGAACACATTCCGGTTTATCTCCGGAAGTCACAGGCTGAGCGTGAGCGCGAGGCGGGAGGGAAGGCCGGAGTATGATCATCCGCCATCTGACGATCGAGGACATAGAGCCTGCGGCGGCTCTTCTTTTGGACAATGCATCCGAAACGCCCTGGACGGCGGCGGGGATATTCACGTACTTTCTGCGGGATGATACGATTCTCCTCACGGCGGAGGAGGATGGGACGCTCGTCGGGTTCGCGGCCCTCCTCATGGCGCCGCCGGAGTCCGACATCCTGGATCTCGCGGTGGACCGGGGGAGACGGAATGCGGGCATCGGTACGAAACTTCTCACGGAACTTCTCGGGGAAGGCCTGAAGCACGGCGTCCATACAGCCTATCTGGAGGTGCGCACGGGGAATGCTCCGGCGCGCCATCTGTATGAGAAACTCGGGTTCCATGAGATCGGATACCGCAGGAATTACTACACGGATCCGACAGAGGATGCGGTTGTGATGATGCGGGGGAACTGAGGAAACGGCGGTGCACCGGCGTTTCCATAAAGAAACAGACGTTTGTAACGATCCGGCAGCCCCGGACCTGCGGAAAACCGCCGGGAGGATAAAGGGCTGAACGGTTGTCATTTATAACAGAGGGACAGTTATGTTGGATGTTGCACTTCTCGGAACAGGCGGAATGATGCCGCTTCCGAGGCGCTGGCTCACATCTCTCCTCGTCCGGTTTAACGGAAGCGCGCTTCTCATCGACTGCGGTGAGGGCACGCAGATCGCCCTTAAGGAACTCGGGTGGTCGTGCAAGCCGATCGATACGATTCTGCTGACGCATTTTCATGCGGACCACATTGCGGGGCTTCCCGGACTTCTGCTCACAATGGGCAACGCCGACCGCAGGGACCCGGTCACGATTATCGGGCCGCGCGGGATCGGTACGATTGTGCGGGCGGCGAGAGTCATCGCACCGGAGCTTCCGTTCGAGACGCGGACGGTCGAAATTGCAGGAAATGAGCAGACCTTCGGGATCGGCGGCCTCAGCGTCACGGCTTTCCGTGTCAATCACAGGGTCATCTGCTACTCCTACTGCATCGAGGTGAAGCGGGGCGGAAAATTTGATGTGGAGCGCGCCAAGGCGAACGATATTCCGCTGAAATTCTGGAATCCGCTCCAGAAAGGGCAGACGATCGAATACGAAGGCCGCGTGCTGACACCGGACCTCGTGCTCGGGGAAGAACGAAAAGGGCTCAAAGTGGTCTATTCCACGGATACACGACCCACAAAAGATATTGTGCGCTTCGCATCCGGGGCCGATCTCTTTGTCTGTGAAGGAATGTACGGGGATGCAGACAAGGCACAGGACGCGGTCGCGAAAAAGCATATGACCATGCAGGAGGCCGCGAAGATCGCGCGGGAAGCCTGCCCCGGGGAAATGTGGCTGACCCATTACAGTCCGAGCGTTGTCCGCCCGGACCTCTATCTCAATGATCTGCGCAAAATCTTTCCGAATACACACGCGTCCAAAGACGGGCGGAATGTATCCCTGCTCTTTGATGACGCAGGAGAGGCGGAAACGGGTGATGCGCACAAATCCGATGAAAACTGAACGGGTATCGTAAAAGAATATGAACGGACATACAGACATACTGGCAATTGAGACATCCTGTGACGAGACCGCGGCAGCTGTGATCCGCGACGGGCGGGAGGTTTTGTCAAACACGATTTATACCCAGATCAAGATGCACACCGTCTACGGCGGCGTGGTGCCGGAACTGGCGTCCCGCAAGCACATCGAGAAGATCAATTATGTGATCGGGAAGGCACTGGAGGATGCGGGAACGAAGCTTGCAGACATCGACGCGGTCGCTGTGACGTACGGCCCGGGACTTGTCGGAGCGCTCCTGGTCGGCGTCGCGGAGGCGAAAGCGATCGCGTGGGCAGCTGGTAAGCCCCTCATCGGCGTCAATCACATTGAGGGGCATATTTCCGCCAATTATATTGAGCACCCGGAACTGAAGCCCCCTTATCTGGGACTTGTCGTTTCTGGGGGTCATACCCATCTGTTGATCGTCAGGGATTATACCCGGTTCGAGATTCTCGGAAGGACGGTGGATGATGCCGCGGGAGAGGCCTTCGACAAGGTCGCGAGAGCTATCGGGCTCGGATATCCGGGGGGACCCAGGATCGATGCCGTCGCGAAAGAGGGGGACAGGGACGCCATTCTGTTCCCGAAAGCAAAAGTGCACGGATCGGAATATGATTTCAGTTTCAGCGGCCTGAAAAGCGCTGTGCTTAACTATCTCAATCACGCGGCAATGAAAGGGGAGGAAGTCTCACAGGCAGACGTCGCCGCGAGCTTCCAGAAAGCGGTCGTGGACGTACTTACGGAACATACGGTTGCCGCGGCCCGTTCGCTCGGGATCCGAAACGTCGCGATGGCGGGCGGGGTCTCCGCGAACAGCGCGCTGCGGCGCGGCATGGAGGAGGCGGCAAAAAGGGAAGGGTTTGCGCTCTATGTGCCTTCTCCTATCTACTGCACGGATAATGCGGCGATGATCGGCGTCGCCGCGTACCACGAGTATCTGCAGGGCCGCTTCGCGTCGTGGGACCTCAATGCGGTTCCGGGGCTGAAACTTGGAGAGCGGTAACGGAAGGAGAGCGGCCGGTATGATGACAGCAATTGTTCTGGCGGCGGGAAGCGGAACGAGAATCGGAGGAGAAGTGCCGAAGCAGTTTCTTTCCCTGCATGGGGAGCCGCTTCTTGCCAGTTCACTGCGGGTGTTCGAGAAGAGCCCATATGTGGAAGAAATCATTCTTGTAACGTCTGCTCCTTATGTGGATTACTGCCGCCGGGAGATCGCGGAAGCGTATGGGTTCCGGAAAGTCCGCGCTGTTATTGAAGGCGGGCGCGAGCGGTACGACTCGGTCTACCGGGGGCTTCTTGCCTGTGAAGGAACAGATTTTGTCATGATTCATGACGGAGCGCGTCCGTTCGTCACGGAAGAGATTGTGCAAAGGTGCGCGGAGACGGTTCAAGAATACGGCACCGCGGTCGCGGGGATGCCCTCGAGGGACACGGTAAAAATCGCGGATGAGGAGGGGTTTGTCAGGGAAACACCGCCGCGGAAGTCCGTGTGGACCATCCAGACGCCGCAGGCTTTTTCATACGCCCTCATCCGCAGGGCCAATGAGGTGCTCCGGTCCCGCGGCGGGATGGAAGGCGTGACGGATGACGCGATGATCGTGGAAAGATCCGGGCTTGCGAAGGTCAGGCTGGTCCGCGGCGCTTATGACAACATCAAAATCACGACGCCGGAGGATCTGCGCTTTCTCGAGCCGCGTGAAGAGACCTCCATCTCTCAGCGGCATAAGGATTGCGAATATCCGCTTTCCTGAAACCGGGCAGATGGAACGGGAAGGCGTGACATGAGACATCTGTGACCGTCCTATGAGAGACGAGGCACATGTTCCGCCCTCATACAGGACTGAGTAATTGGCTGAAATTAGAAACAGCTGTTGTCTAAGAACAGATATTGTGGTATTCTCTTCTTCGGACGGCTAGATATAGTTTTCCAGGGGAGTATATTGAGTGGACCGGCAGATCGGATATGTCTGCCGGTCCTTGAATTTCTATCTCAGTCAGCGATGCCCCCGCCTCTGCAGGCGGCGGGTTTTGAGCCAGTCCCGGCGGCCCGCTTTGCGGGCTGTGAAGGCAGTGAAGATGACCTCTCTTTGCCGGCGGCCGGCTGCGGACCGTAAAAGAAGCATCCCCCGGAAGGAAAATACCTCTTGCTTTTTTCAGAAAGCTTTGCTAAAATCATCTATGCTGTTCCGATTGAGGAATTTGTTGCGGGCGGCAATTTCATATGGCGATGGAATCGTCCAGTACGGAGAAGTACCCAAGCTGGCCGAAGGGACACCCCTGGAAAGGGTGCAGGTCGTTAATAGCGGCGCGAGGGTTCAAATCCCTCCTTCTCCGCGCAAAAACCCCGGAAGTATTGATGGTTGATCAACTATCACTTTCGGGGTTTTGCTATATCACCCTATTTTATTTAGAAAGGAGTTTTGCCTATTGGATTATAGTAAAAAAATGTGGGGCTACGCAGATACAAAGAGGGAAAGTGTGATCTCACACGATAAGATCTCGGATGCGCTTTACAGGGAATACGATGTCAAGCGCGGACTCCGCGACCTGAGCGGCAAGGGCGTTCTGACGGGGCTTACGAACATCTCCAAGGTCATTTCCTTTCAGGAAGAGAACGGGGAGCGCATTCCCTGCGACGGAGAACTCTGGTACCGCGGCTACACGATCCGGAACCTGATTCACCGCTATGCGGCGGGCCGTTTTGGCTATGAGACCCTGACCTACCTGCTCCTGTTCGGGGAACTTCCGGACGAGGAGGAGAAGAGAGAGTTCATTGAACATCTGGAACTTTCCCGCGATCTGCCGACCAATTTTACAAGAGACGTGATTATGAAGGCCCCGACGCGGGATATTATGAACTCCATGACAAGGAGCATCCTGACACTGGCCTCTTACGATAATTTTGCACAGGAGACGGATATCGACAACGTGATCCGGCAGAGTCTGAATCTCCTGGCCGTATTTCCCATGCTTGCCATCTACGCCTATCACGCGTACTCGCACTATGAACGCCAGGAAAGCATGTATATTCACAGACCGGAGCCGGAGCTCTCGACCGCGGAGAACATTCTTCTTATGCTGCGGCCGGACAAAAGCTTTACCGAGACCGAAGCCAGGGTTCTCGACGCGGCGCTGATGCTGCACATGGAACACGGCGGGGGCAATAATTCCACTTTCACGACGCGCGTTGTGACGTCCGCCGGATCAGACACGTACGCGACGTTCGCCGCGGCGATGTCCTCCCTGAAAGGCCCGCGGCACGGCGGCGCGAACCTCAAAGTCATGGAGATGATGGAGAATATCCGTGAAAATGTGGCCGACTGGGATGACGATGAGGAGATCCGTTCCTATCTTGACAGAATGCTGATGGGTGCCGTGTTTGATCACAGGGGCCTGATCTACGGAATGGGGCATGCGGTTTATTCCATCTCGGATCCGCGCGAGAGGATCTTCAAGTCGTTCGTTGAGCGGCTTGCGGACGAGAAAGGCCGCGGGAAGGATCTGGCCCTCTACAATAAGATTGAAGCGATTGCTCCGGAAGTGATCGCGCACCGCCGGCATATCTATAAGGGCGTCAGCCCGAACGTGGACTTTTACAGCGGGTTTGTATATGAAATGCTCGGTATTCCGAGAGAGCTCTTCACACCGATCTTCGCAATTGCCCGGATTGCCGGATGGAGCGCACACCGGCTGGAGGAGATCGTCGGAATGGGAAAGATCATCCGTCCGGCCTATATGTCGGTGATGCAGGAGAAAGAGTGACAAAGGGCAGAATAAAGGCAGCCTCCGGAATGCGTCGGGACGGTAGTGCACATCACTCCCGGACGCAGGGGTGACTGTACCTTCCCGTTCACATGAAAAATGACTTGCGGCGGGGGATGATTTCTGCTATGATAATTTTCGGTTCCGTGCTTCGGCATACGGAACCGGGAGAAGGGCTTATAGCTCAGCTGGTTAGAGCGCACGCCTGATAAGCGTGAGGTCGGTGGTTCGAGTCCACTTAAGCCCATGTGTGATCCTCGATAGCTCAATGGTAGAGCACGCGGCTGTTAACCGCGGGGTTGTAGGTTCGAGCCCTACTCGGGGAGTTTCGGGCATCTGTCCGCAGGATGCCGGTGTGGCGGAATTGGCAGACGCAAGGGACTTAAAATCCCTCGAAGGCAACTTCGTGCCGGTTCGAGTCCGGCCACCGGCAGTACCCGCTGCATTTTGCAAAATGCATCCAACAAGGCCCCATGGTCAAGTGGTTAAGACATCGCCCTTTCACGGCGGTAACAGCAGTTCGAATCTGCTTGGGGTCACTCGAAAGGCACCTGTGTGCGTTTTGAAAAGAGATTTCGTGGATCTTTAGCTCAGTTGGTCAGAGCAGTCGGCTCATAACCGATCGGTCCTGGGTTCGAGTCCCCGAAGATCCATTATCCCTGTCGAGGGGAACAAAGTTTCATACGGCCCAGTGGCGAAGTTGGTTATCGCGCCGCCCTGTCACGGCGGAGGTCGTCGGTTCGAGTCCGATTTGGGTCGCTTCTTAAGAAAACGGTCTGCTTATGCAGGCCGTTTTTTTGCAGTACAGGAATTCTCTCCGGAAACTCCTGTTCGAAAAAGTCTCCGGCAGGATGCACACAGCGCGGCAGCCGGCACAGCGGGCTTTGAGACTTGTTTTTCGGCAAAGTGCACAAAAAACAAGGAAGAAACAGCGACATATTGACAAATAACCTATCGCTCGTTGACGCTAGGACCCCTCCATGATAGGATGAGCATGAAACCGATGCCATAATGTTTCATATATTTCACAGCAGCAGCCACAGGTGGCCTAAAGAGAAACAATCACTGCGTCCCGCTGTCTTCCGGATTGATTTTTTCCGGCAGCAGCTTATCGCGGAGACTGTTTTTTGAACAGAGGTTCAGGAGGACATATGAATATCGGTGATGTAGCGCAGATGGCCGGCGTGTCAAGGGCTGCCGTATCCAGATATTTGAATAACGGATATATCAGCGCCGAGAAGAGAGAGCGAATCCGCAAAGTGATTGAGGAGACCGGATATAAACCGTCGGTTATGGCGCAGACACTGCGTTCGAAGAGGACCAGACTGATCGGGGTGGTGATTCCCAGAATCAATTCGCACTCCATCTCAAACGTCGCGGAAGGAATCAGCGGGGTTCTTTCGGAAGCCGGCTATGATATGCTCCTTGCGACGACCTATAACAGTTACGAAAAGGAACTGGATTTTCTGAAGATCTTCTCGAATAACCGGGTAGACGGCGTCATTCTCGTCGCGACGGTGCTGACGGAGGAGCACAGGAGAATTCTCAGCGGGATGAAGATTCCGGTCGTTGTGGTTGGCCAGCAGATATCCGCCGTCCCATGCATCTATCACGATGATCAGGGAGCGGCGTATGAACTTGTGCGGAGGATGATCCGGGACGGGAGAAAAGAGATCGGTTATATTGGAGTTCTGAAAGAAGACATTGCGGTCGGCAGGGAGCGGTACGAGGGATATAGCAGAGCCCTCAGGGAAGCGGAGCTTCCCGTGAGGCCGGAGAGCGCTGTCACCGCCGATTTTTCCGTAAAATCCGGATCCGAGAGCATGGATCTGCTCCTTGCGAAAGCACCGGATCTCGATGCGGTCGTGTGCGCCACGGACCGGATCGCGGTCGGGGCTCTGCTCAATCTAAAGAGAAGGGGACTGCGGATACCCGAGGAGATCGCAATTGCCGGATTTGGCGACAACCTGATCGCAAGAGTGACGACACCGGCGCTCACGACGGTTCATTTCCATTATAAGGAGAGCGGGGAAACAGCTGCGGGGAAGATCCTGGAACAGCTGGAAACAAAAACGTGCGAGACCGCGGAGATCCGGCTCGGATACGAGCTTTTGATCCGTGAATCCACATAAAGAAAAAGGTTTAAACAGGCAGCACCGGAAAAAACAGTTCTTTTAGAAAGCGGCAACATGATTTCAGTTTCGGAGGGAGGAATATGTTCAGCAAAAAGTGGAATAAAGAGTTCCGGGGGCGCATGGAACGGCATTATGATGAGCTGAAATGGCTGTACTATGAGCTCTATCAGGGAGATGCGCAGGCATTCGAGTATTTTTGCAGCATGTTGTATGAGTACTACGAGGCGCGTCCCGCAAGCCTGAAAAAATGGGACAGAAAAAGGGAGAAAAATCCCGGCTGGTACAAGGGCAATTCGATGCTCGGCATGCAGATGTACACGAACGCATTCGCGGGGACGCTGAACGGGATTCGGGAACATCTTGACTATATCGAGGAGTGCGGCGTCAACTACCTTCACCTTATGCCGCTGCTCGAAAGTCCCGCCGGCAGAAGCGACGGCGGTTATGCGGTTGCGGATTTCCGGAAAGTTCAGCCGGAGCTTGGAACAATTGATGATCTCGCCTCTCTCTCCGAGGCGTGCCATGACAGGGATATCAGTATCTGCCTTGACTTTGTCATGAACCATACAAGCGAGGATCACGCATGGGCAAAAAAGGCCCGCGCAGGTGACAAGGAATATCAGGACCGCTACTTCTTCTACGATGACTGGGAAATTCCGAGAGAATTTGAGAAGACCTGTCCGCAGGTCTTTCCGCAGACCGCACCGGGAAACTTTACCTGGTGCGAGGAGGCGCAGAAGGTCGTCATGACGACGTTTTACCCCTATCAGTGGGATCTCAATTACGCAAATCCGGTCGTATTTAACGATATGACTGCGGATATGCTCTTCCTGTGCAATCACGGCGTCGATATTATCCGCCTCGACGCGACGCCCTACATCTGGAAGACCCTGGGCACGACATGCCGGAATCTTCCCCAGGTCCACACACTGGTCCGTCTTATGCGAATGGCGGCGGAGGTCGTGTGTCCGAGTGCACTTCTGCTTGGTGAGATCGTGATGGAACCGTCCAAGGTCGTCCCTTACTTCGGAACGCTTGACAAGCCGGAATGCCATATGCTCTACAACGTGACGACGATGGCTTCCATGTGGCACACGGTCGCGACGCGGGACGTACGCCTTCTGCGGCACCAGATGGAGACAGTTTTTGCCCTCCCGAAGGACTATACGTTCCTGAACTATCTCCGCTGTCACGACGATATCGGCTGGGGGCTCGATTATGAATATCTCTCGCAGTACGGGATGGAGCAGGTGCCTCACAAAAAGTATCTCAATGATTATCTGACCGGCAAGTGGGAAGGCAGTGAGATGCGCGGAGAACTCTACAACGACGACCCCCGTCTGGGAGACGCGCGCCTCACAGGAACCACCGCTTCCCTGTGCGGAATTGAGGCGGCGGAATATGAGGAAAATGAAGCCAAGCTTGAAAAGGCGATCACGCTTGACCTCATGCTTCACGCATTTTTGTTCACGCAGAGCGGTATTCCCATTATTTACAGCGGCGATGAGATCGGGCAGCTCAACGACTATTCGTATCACGACAATGTGCTCAGAAGTGACGACAGCCGGTATCTCCACCGCGGCGATCTGAACTGGAAAGAAGTGGAGCTCCGGAAAAATCCGGAAACCCGGGCAGGTAAGATCTATAAAGGAATTATGCAGCTGCTGTCTATCCGGAAAACACTGGGTGTATTTGACGGACACGCGGATACCTGGGCGCTGGAGACATATAATGACCATGTGCTCGGTATCGGACGGTATTATAATGGCGAGAAGCTGATCGCGCTGTTTAACTTCAGCGAGAATGAACAGACGGCATGGATTAATGAGGCGGAAGAATATAAGGATCTTCTGACCGGAGAGACAAAAGAAGCCAGAGCCATTGCCCTGCCCGGCTATTCCTTCGTATGGCTTCTGACCTCCTTCAACCGCGAAGAGAAAACGATCGTCAGCAAAAGAAGCAAAAAGTAAGGGTTTGTACATGCGGTACTCCATTTAAAGGGATAATAAATGGCATAATGCACAAAACCCGGAGGTAAAAGTTGGAGATATGGTACAATTTACAAAAGAATCGAATAAACCTATAATGATTGTGTATGTGAAACCGATTGCATGATTATGCTTTTTTCACGAATCTCGTGCAGGGAGTTTTCATATATGGTTCAGGTAATGGAAGCGTTACCACTATTTTCTTATTCGAAGGGAGAAGGATATGGCACTTGATTATCGTAAGTGTGCGCAGGAGATCGTCGACCACATTGGCGGCCGCGAAAATGTCGCACAGGCAGCGCACTGCGCTACCCGTCTCCGCCTTGTCATCAAGGACAACAGCAAGGTGGACAAGGACTATCTCGACAACGTCGACGGCGTGAAGGGAATGTTCGAATCAAACGGGCAGCTGCAGCTGATCATCGGAACGGGAACTGTCAACAAAGTTTATGAGGAGTTCCTCGATATTACAGGGATGACCGCTGCGACGAAGGACGATGTCAAGGCGGCGGCCGCGGAGAAGCAGCCTCTCTGGAAGAAACTCCTTAAGCGATCGGCGACGTGTTCGTCCCGATTCTTCCGGCGATCGTAGCTTCCGGCCTTATGATGGGTCTCGTCGAGGCTCTCGGTAAGATCCCGGGACTTAATTTCGGCGGCACAGACTGGTATCAGTTCCTTGATATGGTTGCGAACACCGCGTTTGCGTATCTGCCGGTTATCGTGGCGATTTCCGCGGCACGCGTGTTCGGCGGCAATATCTTCCTCGGCGCGGTCATCGGTCTTCTGATGATCCACAGCGCGCTCACGAACGGCTGGGCAGCAGCGGACGGCTATGATGTCTGGTATCTGTTCGGTCACATCAAGATCGGCAATTACACGCTCGGCCAGATCAACCAGCTGGGCTATCAGGGCCACGTCATACCTGTCATGATTGCGGTCCTCTTCATGAGTAAACTCGAGAAGTGGCTGCATGAACATGTTCCGGAGATGCTGGATCTCTTCGTCACACCTCTTACCACCGTCTTTGTGACGGCACTTGTCACATTTGTCGTTATCGGACCGATCTTCGCGGCTCTCGAGTCGGCGGTTCTCGCGGGCGCCAAGGTGCTCGTATCCAACCCGATCGGTTCCATGATCATGGGTGCCATCTATCCGGCGACGGTCGTCATGGGTCTGCACCATATGTACAACGTCATCGAGGCCGGCATGCTCTCCGAGGCCGGCGGTCTCAACACCTGGATGCCGATCGCGTCTGCGGCCAACTTCGCACAGTTCGGCGCCTGCCTTGCGGTTGCTCTGAAGGCTAAGAACCAGAAGACCAAAGCGGTCGCTTTCCCGTCTGCCCTGTCCGCTTCTCTGGGCATCACGGAGCCGGCGATCTTCGGTATCAACATGCGTTTCTTCAAACCGTTTGCGGCAGGTATGGCCGGCGGCGCTGTCGGAGCTCTCGTAGCGGCCTTCATGAAGATCGGTGCCTCCGCATACGGCGTAACCGGATTCCCGGGATACCTGACAATCAACAATCCGCTGCTTTATACGATCGTTCTGGCGATCTCCGGCGGTGTGGCGTTTGCGATTACGAACATCATCTGGAAGGAAGAGGAGAAGCCGGCACCGGCAGCGGCTGCAGCGGCTCCGGCAAGTGAGGAAAAAGCTCCTGCGAACGTCATCATGTCCTGTGGCGCGGGCGAGATCCTCTCACCCTGTGAAGGAACCGTCATTCCGAGAGAGCAGATTCCGGATGAGACATTCGCGTCAGGCGTTCTCGGAGACGGCGTGGCGATCAATCCGACGGCGGAAGTCGTATTCGCTCCGTTCGACGGCACGATCTCCACTGTTGCGGAGTCGAAGCACGCTGTCGGCATCTCCGGCGCGGGCGATATGGAGCTTCTCATCCATGTCGGCGTGGATACGGTTGCCATGAACGGCGACGGCTTCGAAGTCTTCGTCAAGGAGGGCGACGAGGTCAAGGCCGGCGACAAGCTGCTGACATTTGACAGAAAGAAGATTGCGGCGGCCGGACATCCGGACTGCGTCGTCACACTTCTTACCAACGCGGAAGATTTTGACGACTTCAAGATCAACTGATCCCCGTGAATTGCGCGGTCAGCCTGCGGCACCGGTATGTGGACGCCGCGGGCTGTCGCATTAAAAAAATAGTACATTTCAACGTGCAAGGACTCAGTCACCTTGGACAATGGGAGATACAACTACCAGGAGATAGGGTGTGCTGAGCAGTTACAACAATTAAAAGAAAAGGAGAATCACGAATGGAAGTTTTCAAGGGAAAGGCCGCTTATAAGGGCGTTGCGATCGGCAAGATCTTCGAGATGAAGAAGGCGGATACGGAGATCAAGAGGACACATGTCGATGACGTCGAGGCAGAACTGAAGCGTTACTTTGCTGCCAAGGAGCAGGCACTTGCAGAACTTCAGGCGCTGCAGGAGAAGGCTGCCAGGGATATCGGCGAAGCGGAGGCGGAGGTCTTTGAGGCGCATATGATGTTCCTCGATGACTTTGATGATTCTGTTGAGGAGATCGTCCGTGAGCAGAGCGTAAACGCGGAGTATGCGGTCTCTGAAACCGGCGAACAGACGGCAGCAATGCTTGCGGCCATGGATGACAACCCTTACATGCAGGCCCGCGCAACGGATGTCAAAGACGTCGCCAGCCGCCTCATCCGCGACATGAACGGCGGAGGGGAAACGACTGAGTTCACCGAGCAGGTGATTCTGGTCGCCGAGGATCTGGCTCCGTCGGAGACGGTACAGCTTGACAAGAGCAAGGTGCTGGCTTTCGTTACGCGTCAGGGATCCACGAATTCCCATACGGCGATTCTTGCGAGAACAATGAATATTCCGGCGCTCTGCCAGACACCGGTTCCGATAGGCGTCGGCGGCGTGATGGCGATTGTGGACGGTTCCACCGGAGAAGTATATATCGATCCGGATGAGGAGACCCTGGCAAAGTTTGAGAAGAAGCGCGAAAAGGAACAGGAGCAGAGAAGACTTCTGAAGGAACTGAAGGGCAAGGAGACAGTCACGAAGTCCGGAAGAAAAGTGAAGCTCTATGCCAATATCGGCGGTATTGCGGATATGAACTTTGTGCTCGAGAATGATGCCGGCGGCGTTGGCCTCTTCCGCAGCGAATTCCTGTATCTGCAGAGTGAGGATTATCCGACAGAGGAGGAACAGTTCAAGGCGTACCGCACGGTGGCAGAGATGCTGGATGGCAAGGAGCTCGTCGTCAGAACACTGGATATCGGTGCGGATAAGCAGATCGATTACTTCAATCTCGACAAGGAAGATAACCCGGCGCTCGGCTTCCGTGCGATCCGAATCTGCCTTGAGAGAGAGGAGATCTTCCGCACACAGCTTCGTGCCCTGTACCGCGCGTCTGCATACGGCAACATCGAGATTATGTTCCCGATGATTACATCCGTCTGGGAAGTCGAGAGGTGCAAGGAGATCTGCGCCGAGGTCAGGGCGCAGCTCAAGAAGGAGGACATACCCTTCAGGAATGTACCGCTCGGCATCATGATTGAGACACCGGCGGCCGTTCTCATCGCTGATGATCTGGCGGAGCTGGTTGACTTCTTCAGTATCGGAACGAACGATCTCACGCAGTACACCTGCGCACTTGACCGCCAGAACCAGCATCTGGAGCGCTTCTTTAACGCGCATCATCCGGCGGTCCTGAAGGCGATCCGCATGACGATCGAGGCCGGACACCGCCACAATCCGTGGGTCGGCATCTGCGGCGAGCTCGGCGCGGATCCGGAGCTGACGAGAAGCTTTGTGGAGTGGGGCATCGACGAGCTGTCCATGAGCCCGTCGTCGATCCTGCCGTGCAGACAGATCATCCGTGAGATGGACTGAGGAGCCGGACGGACAGAACTGCCGGACAGTTGTGCGGCAGCAGAACAGTTCTTTTTACACAATTTAAATCTGCAGTTACCATTCATAGTGACAGGGAATCTCCGTACGGGGATCCCTGTCTTATTGCATGGGATATTTTCCGGAACTCCCATGCAGGAAAAATCTTTCATCAGCCTCTGCGGCCTGGAAGCGGGGGCTGTTCACACGTTTCAACGTTAAATAAGGAGCAGCTGCCCGTTTCCCCGGCTCAAAAGTGTGTTATAATGCAGTATCAATGATGAATTGTACGGATGGAAAGAATATATGCTGATGGATGTATTTATGGATGCCGTGCTTGACTGTCTTAAGGAACTGCCGTTTTTGTTTGCGGCGTTTTTACTCCTTGAGGCGCTTGAGCACCGGTTTTCGGAGAGAATGAACCGGGCTTTGCTCCGGGCCGGCCACGCCGGGCCTCTCATAGGGGCACTGCTCGGATGTATCCCGCAGTGTGGGTTCTCTATTATGGCCTCTAATTTTTTTGCGGGAGGAGTAATATCCCTCGGAACGCTGCTGGCGGTGTTCCTCTCAACTTCTGATGAGGCAGTTATCATTCTCCTGTCTAATCCGGGCCATATGGCCGATATCGGGCGATTGATCGCATCTAAGATTGTGATCGCGCTCATCGCCGGCTACGCGGTTCACGGCGCAGAGATTCTATTCCGCAGGAAGCATCCCGGCAGGAGAAAGCGGATCCGTGATCTGTGTGAGGAATGCGGCTGCCATGACGGAGAAGCGCCGCCTCTGCGAGTGAAGGTGGGCGACCGTGCATCGAAAGGAAACAGCAGGAGAAATCTCCGGCACATTCTGAAGCCGGCCCTCCGCCATACGGCGGAAGTATTTTTCTTCCTGTTTGTGGTTTCGCTGCTTCTGGGTTTTCTGCTGGAAGCTGTGGGTATGGAGAATGTATCCCGTCTTTTTATGGCAGACACCATATTTCAACCGGTGATCGCCGGACTCATCGGGCTGATTCCCAACTGCGCCGCATCGGTAATTCTCACGGAGCTGTACCTCGAAGGCGTGATCAGCTTCGGGTCTGCAATTGCCGGTCTGTGCTCGGCTGCGGGACTGGGCCTTGTGGTCCTGTTCCGGATCAACAGAGATAAGAAAGAAGCCCTGTTCGTGACAGGATGCCTTTTCGGAATCGCTTCTCTTGCAGGGATGGTTGTAGAGATCTTTTTCTGACTGCCATGGGGCAGAGAGAAATAAAGGACTGCTTTTTATGTATTCTGGCAGATGGTAAAAACGATTTCTGCGGCTTTTATACGTTAGCTGTGCTGTATTTACAGTCTGGTTCTTCAGGCCGTATTCTGCATTCGCCGAGGAACCGGATACCGTCCGCGTCGGTTATTACGAAAACGAGGTGTTTCGCTATGCAGGGGGACTCTATTCTTACAGCGTGATCGATACGATTATGGATCATATGGCCCTGTTTGGGGCGCTGGCTCTGGCGATTGCCGCACTTGTGATCTTCTTCCTGGTAAGGGACAGCCGGCGTACGAAGAAGGAGATCCTGGAGAAAGAAGCGGCAAGAATAAAGCTGGAGGAGAAAAACCGGGAACTCGCGGAGAGCAAGAAGGCTCTTTCTGACGCTCTTTCAGCGGCGGAGCACGCCAACCGCGCCAAGACGGTATTCCTCAATAATATGTCTCACGATATCCGCACGCCGATGAACGCGATTATCGGATTCTCGGCTCTGGCAGCTTCCCATATCGATCAGAAGGAACAGGTGCAGGATTATCTCGGAAAGATTGCCGTATCCAGTCAGCATCTGCTGTCCCTGATTAATGACGTACTGGACATGAGCCGTATTGAGAGCGGCAATGTCAGAATTGAAGAGGCGGGCGTCACTGCCTTTTGCTCCAAGCCGCTGTTCATGTCAGAACTGCGGAAGGTTTTGGAAGAACCGTTTATGGCTCCGCAGGAGGAATCAGCTGCTTCCGCGGCAGAAGAGGAGAGTTTGGAAGCTGCGGCGGACAGGACTGTGAGCGCCGCCGGTGTGTACGCTGCTGAAAATGCGGCACCTCTGAACGGCGGGGAGACGCCTTCCGGCGTCAGCGGGGATGAAAAGGTGTTTTCCGGAAAACGGATTCTTCTCGCGGAAGATAATGAGATGAATCAGATGATTGCTGTCGCTGTTTTGGAGGAAGCCGGGTTTATGATCGATATCGCGGCAAACGGGGAAGAGGCGGTGGAGAAGATCCGGTCTTCTCCGGCAGGCCGGTACGATATCATACTGATGGATATTCAGATGCCGGTACTGGACGGATATGAAGCAGCAAAACAGATCCGGGCTCTCGATGATCCGGAAAAAGCTTCAATCCCGATTGTCGCCGTGACAGCGAACGCGTTTGAGGAGGACAGGAAGGTTGCGATGGAGGCAGGAATGAACGGCCATCTGGCAATACCTTACGACATTCCCAAAATCATGGAAACGCTAAAGAAGCTGCTTAACTGACAGCGTTTTTACGGACAATGATTCTTTCCCCGGGAACCCACGAGAGGGCAGTAACTAAAGAAAAAACCATTGAAAAACCGGAAGGGCTTCATCCCTTCCGGTTTGTGTTCAGAACAGATCAGTTCTCAGATCCGGAAACAGGGACAGTGCATAATCCCTGACTTTTTTCTCAAGATCCTCGTACTGCGCCAGGAGTTTTTTTCCGTATTCCGTCACAGAGGCCTCCCCGCCGTTCTTTCCTCCGTGTGTCCGGCTCACGATCTCCTGTGACGTCATGTCCTCACAGGCGGCAATCAGCTTCCATGCCTTGCTGTAGGAAATGCCGGCTTTCTGCGCCGCTTCTCTTACGGAGCCCAGACTGTCGATCTGCCGCAGCAAGGCTGCGGCTGCCGCATCGAAAGCCGCCTCCCCCTGTATAAACCGCACCTGTGTGTCCACACGGATGTTAGCGGCGGTATACATCTGCTTCAGTTCCAGATATTCATCCACGCTTTCCGCATCCATGCGGGTGCCCGGGTCTTCGACAGCCACAAAGAAAGGGACTGCTTTCGATTCCCGGAGTGCGCCGCGCAGACCTTCCGGCCCTTCGTAGCGGAGAATGCCGGGTATTTCCTCGGCATCGATGAGGATCGGATGGCCGCTCTGCCCCTCGTAAGAGGGGATGACCAGCGCCTCCGGACGCGCAAGCAGGCCGGCGAGCGTTCTTGCGGAAAAAAACGGAATATGAAGGGGTGTCAGGAAGACGCGGCTGCATTTTTCTTCTAAAAAATGCAGCCCTGCGCACACGTACGCAAACATCTCGGAATCCCCTTCGGGCACCTCGACAAATGTTACGGAAAGAGGGGAGACCTTTCTGCGGAGCGCTTTTTCCCCGGGTGCCGTCACAAGGACAATTTCGCTGATGCCGGCGTCCTGAAAAGCCTTGATAATGGATGCGGCCCGCGCGGCTTTATCGTCCGCAACCACACCCCGCGTTTTTGTAATCCCCGTATCTGCGATGACTGCACCGATTTTCATGACAGTATTCCTCTTGAAGATATAGTTGAAAACCCGCTGCTATGAAGCGATTGGAGAAAATAACGGCTTCTGCGCACGCGATGCGCCCTGCTTATTCGATTCCGGTCACCTTGTAGTCCTTCGCCTCGACAGCCGCTTTCAGGACATCGTCGGCCACGTCGGCGGAAAGTTCCACAACAGCTGTCCCCGCCTCATGGCTGGCTTTCGCGGAGGCGACGCCGTCGATTGCCAGAAGGGCTTTGTTCACGGCGGCTTCACAGTGCGGGCACATCATTCCTTCAATCTTCATTGTCTTAGTCATTATAACACTCCTTTCATCGTTTGCGGGTATCTCTTCCGCAGTCATTTTGTATTCCGATAAAAGCGTTCCGTCCGGGCCCGGAAGCACCGGATTCTTCAGCTGTTTATCCCGTGATGCGTCGCGGACCGGGAACATGCCCAGCCGGAGCGCGTTTGTGACGACGCAGAAGCTGGACAGGCTCATCGCCAGCGCGCCGAACATAGGATCCATCGTAATGCCGAGCGGTACCAGGAGACCGGCGGCAATGGGGATCAGGATAGTGTTGTAAATGAGGGCCCAGAACAATCCCCACAGAATCGTGCGGTACGTCGCACGGGAGAGGCGGACCGCCGCACTGACGTCCGTAAGACGGCTCTTCATGAGCACGACATCCGCCGCGTCGATCGCGACGTCCGTGCCGGCCCCGATCGCGATTCCGATATCTGCCCTCGTCAGAGCCGGCGCGTCGTTGATCCCGTCTCCGACCATCGCCACCTTTCCGTATTTCTGCAGCTCACGGATCACTTCTTCCTTGCCGTCCGGAAGAACACCTGCGACCACTTCACTGACGCCCGCCTCGCGGCCGACCGCTTTCGCTGTCCGCTCGTTGTCCCCGGTCAGCATGACGACGTGGATCCCCATATTCCGGAGCTCCCGGATCGCCTGCGCACTGTCCTCCTTCATCCGGTCCGCAACCGCGATAATACCGATGAGGGAGCCGCCCCTCTCAAAGAAAAGCGGGGTCTTTCCGTCTTCGGCGAGCGCCGCTGCCTTCCTCTCCATCCCGGGGGAGACAGAGGTCCGTGTGCGGATAAAGGACAGATTGCCCGCGCCCGTCTCCACGCCGTCAAGAACCGCTGTGAGACCGTTGCCCGGCAGCGCCCTGAAATCCCGGATCGGAATGGCTTTCGTCCTCTCCGCGGCCCCGGCGGCCTCCGCATATGCCGTGACCGCTTTTGCGAGGGGGTGCTCGCTTTGCGTCTCCAGCGCGCCCGCGAACAGAATCAGATCCTCTGCGATGATGCCCGGGGCGGGAATCACGTCTGTCACCTGCGGCTCGCCGCTTGTGATGGTGCCGGTCTTGTCGAGGGCTATGATCTGGACATTTCCCGTCTCCTGCAGGGCTTCCGCGTTCTTAAAGAGGGTGCCGTGCTTTGCGCCCATCCCGCTGCCGACCATAATGGCGACCGGCGTGGCAAGGCCGAGCGCACAGGGGCAGCTGACGACGAGAACCGAGATGCCCCTTGCGAGCGCGAAGCCGACCGGCCGGTGCAGGATCACCAGCCACAGGAACACCACAGCGAGTGCAATACAGATCACGACCGGGACAAATACGCCCGAGATCCGGTCCGCCAGGCGGGCAATGGGCGCCTTGGTCGCGGCGGCGTCGCTGACCATTTTAATAATCTGCGCGTAGGACGTATCCTCCCCGACGCGCGTCGCTTCGCAGCGGAGAAAACCGGACTGGTTGAGGGTGGCGGAAGATACGGGATCCCCGGCTTCCTTATCGACAGGGATGCTTTCTCCGGTCAGGGCGGACTCGTTGACCGCACTCGAACCCTCAAGGACAATCCCGTCGACGGGAATATTCTCCCCCGGACGGACAACAAATACATCCCCGGTGCGCACCTGGTCGATGCCGACCTCCGCCTCTTTCCCGTCCCGGATAACCGTGGCGGTCTTCGGTGCGAGCTTCATCAGGCTTTTCAGCGCATCGGTAGTTCTTCCTTTCGAGCGCGCTTCCAGCATCTTACCCACCGTTATGAGCGTCAGGATCATGGCGGCCGACTCGAAATAGAATTCCATCATATAGCGGCTGACAGCGGCGGCATCTCCGTCAGCCTGCGCCCGCGTCATCGCGAACAGCATAATGGTGCTGTATACAACTGCGGCACCTGAACCCATGGCGATCAGTGTATCCATATTCGGTGCCCGGTGGAAGAGGCTCTTAAATCCGCTGATGAAAAACTTCTGGTTGATGACCATCACGACCGCGGCGAGCAGCAGCTGCAGAAGGCCCATGGCGACGTGGTTGTCATGAAAGAAAGCCGGAATAGGCCATCCCCACATCATATGGCCCATCGAAAAATACATCAGGACAAGAAGAAACCCGAGCGAACTGACCAGCCTTTTTTTCAGAACCGGTGTCTCGTGATCCTTCAAAGCTTCCTCGTCCGCGGCCAGGCGGGCGGAATAGGAGCCGCCCTGCGGCGCAGCTTCCGCTTTCGGCCGGGCTCCGTATCCCGCATTCTCCACGGCGCGGACGATATCTGCCGGGGAAGCGGTTCCCTCCACTCCCATGGAATTTGTGAGGAGGCTCACAGAGCAGGAAGTGACGCCCGGAACTTCGGACACCGCTTTTTCCACACGCGCCTGGCAGGCGGCGCAGCTCATTCCCGTCACATTAAATTGTTCCATCGTCATCTCTCTCCATTTCGTCACTTCATCAGTTTTTGAAGCACACCGACCAGTTCTTCGATCGTTTCGTCCTGACCGGCCCGTATGTCCTCCGCCACGCACGACCGGATGTGATTTGCCAGGAGGACTTTATTAAAACTGTTCAGGGCGCTGTTCACAGCGGAGACCTGGACCAGGATATCCGGACAGTAGGCGCCGCGCTCCAGCATTCCCTCGATTCCGCGGACCTGGCCTTCAATCCGCTTCAGACGGTTCATGAGGTCCCGGTATTCTTTCTCCGACCGTTTCTTGGTACGCGGATGTTCCGCGGATCCCGCACAGTGCTTACAGACTTTTTCTTCCATTGTAGAGGCTCTCCATTTACTTCTCCCGGAGGGATCACCTGTATTGCGGGATCACCGGATCAGGATGCCGCATATTCACAGGGGTATCTTTGTTGCATTACTCATACCCCTGAGGGGTATCTTTTATCTACACTTTATACCCCCTGGGGGTATGTGTCAAGACGGATTTTCAATCACGTGGTTTTTCCAGCATCTCCATGGCGCACAGACGCGGCATATTGCGGATGTCTGCTTTACTCTGTCTGCCGGTGGTGAAATATACCCTTGACAAACACTCGATCCTGCGATAATATAATTTTTGCTGTTAAGACAGCCTCCATATACGTGTGAGAGTAGCTCAGCTGGATAGAGCGTCTGGCTACGGACCAGAAGGTCGCGAGTTCGAATCTTGTCTCTCACGCTGGGAAGCCCCCGGAACCATTGGTTCCGGGGGCTTTTTTCGCGTTGTTCGCGGGGACGGTTCTCTCTGACACATTTCCCATTCATTCCAAATTGCAAAAGCTGCGCCGGAGATGTGTCAGAGAGAACCGTCCCCGCTGACAACCAGCCGGTCTAATGCCGGAATATGAGTACTTTGCTGAATACGTAATTGAGAACGATGACGAGGATGTTGGAGACTGCCTTGACCGCCACATCATGGAACTGCAGCTGGTCCGCGAATACATACATGATGCCCAGATCAAGCACGCCGGTGCCCAGGCGGCAGGCAAAAAATGCAGCCATCTCCTTTAATACGGCCCTCCGTCCGTCGGCAGTGCTGTGAAAGACCCATTTCCGGTTGGTGAAGTAGGCGAAGAGAACGGAAACGCACCATGCCAGTGCGGTCGATATAACAACCGGCACGCGGAGAAGGTGAGCCAGCAGATAGTAGGAGACGATATTGACGACTGTCGTCAATACACCGAATATGCCATATAGAATCAGACCGTTATACTGTACAAAGAGCTTTCTCAACATAGGATTATGAATTTCGACCTTTGCTTAGATTGAACCGCGTGAACAGTCCCCCCGCCTCTATGCTGCAGAAGCCGCCTTCGGGGGCCGCGGAGTTTCTTGTAAATATACCTGTTTTCATGATATCATAACATGATAGATTGTTTTGAGGGTATAAATATGAATCAGAAATATGATGTAATTATTATTGGCGCCGGGCCGGGAGGGATCTTCTCCGCCTATGAGCTGACCCGTCTGTGTCCGGACAAAAAGATCGCCGTGTTTGAATCCGGACATCCTCTGGATAAGAGGAGATGTCCGATCGACGGGAAGCAGGTAAAGTCCTGCATCCGCTGCGGCACCTGCGCGATTATGAACGGATTCGGAGGAGCCGGCGCCTTCTCGGACGGAAAATACAATATTACCAACGATTTCGGCGGCACACTCTACGAGTACATCGGAAGAGAAGAAGCGCTCTCCCTTATGCATTATGTGGACGGGATCAATGTCGCAAACGGCGGAGAGAACACACATATGTACAGTACCGCCGGAACTGAATTCAAGAAGCTCTGCATGCAGAACGGGCTGACACTTCTGGATGCGTCGGTCCGGCATCTGGGAACGGATATCAACTACATTGTCCTCCGGAATCTTTATGAGAAACTGGCGGAGAAGGTGGACTTCTTCTTTGATACGGCGGTCAGACGCGTGGAGATCCGGGACGGGAAGTATGCGGCGGTCTTCGACGGCGGGGAGGCGGAGAGCAGCACCTGCATTGTTTCCGTCGGCCGAAGCGGCAGCAAGTGGATGGAGGAGGTCTGCCGCGATCTTGCCATCCCCACTAAGTCAAACCGGGTTGACATCGGCGTCCGCGTGGAAATCCCGGCTGTCATCTTCTCGCATCTGACGGATCAGCTTTATGAGAGCAAGATCGTTTACCGGACACGGAAGTTTGAGGACAATGTGCGGACTTTCTGCATGAACCCGAACGGGATTGTTGTCAATGAGAATACCAACGGCATCGTGACCGTCAATGGGCACAGCTTTGAGGATCCGGAGAAGAAGACGGAGAATACGAACTTTGCGCTCCTTGTATCGAAGCACTTCTCGGAGCCCTTTAAAGACAGCAACGGATACGGCGAGAGCATCGCACGTCTCTCCAATATGCTGGGAGGGGGTGTGATCGTACAGCGCTTCGGTGATCTCGAGAGAGGACGGAGAAGCAACGCCAAGAGAATCGAGGAATGCACTGTGCGGCCGACACTTGCTGCGACGCCCGGGGATCTGAGTCTCGTTCTTCCGAAGAGAATTCTGGACGGGATTATCGAGATGATTTACGCGCTCGATAAGATCGCGCCGGGCACAGCCAACGACGACACGCTCCTCTACGGGGTGGAGGTGAAATTTTACAATATGGAGGTGCGGCTGGACCGGAACCTCATGACGAAATATCCGGGACTTTACATGATCGGTGACGGGAGCGGCGTCACCCACTCGCTGTCCCACGCATCCGCAAGCGGTGTCTATGTGGCAAGAAGAATTGCCGGGACCGCACAATAGCAGCCCGCTGTTTTGCATCTGGAGACCAGGAGGGAAGAAGATGGAACAATTTGAAAAAAAGTACCTCGAGCGCATGGCCGAAATATACCCGACGATTGCCAAGACGGCCACGGAGATCATTAACCTGTCCGCGATCCTGAACCTTCCGAAGGGGACGGAACATTTTATCACGGATATCCACGGGGAATACGAAGCTTTTTCCCATGTGATGCGCAACGGTTCCGGTGCCGTCCGGAAGAAAGTGGAGGAGGTCTTCGGCAGGACACTTCCCGAAGAGGACATCCGGGAACTTTCGACGCTCATCTACTATCCCGAGGAGAAGATCGACCTTGTCCGGCGGGGGAAGACGGAGAAGCAGATGAACAGCTGGTACAAGATCATGCTCTACAGGCTGATCGATGTGTGCCGTTACACTTCTAATAAATACGCCAGGATGAAGGTCCGGAGACTTCTGCCGGAAGACTTTGCTTTCATCATAGAGGAGCTGATTACCGAGCGCTACGACATCGCGGATAAGGAGGCCTATTATGGGGAAATCATCGATACTATTATCCGGATCCACCGCGCCGACAAGCTGATCATCGCCTTCGCGGAGCTGATTCCGAAACTGACCGTGGATCATCTCCATATCCTCGGCGACATCTATGACCGGGGAAGCGGATCGGATGATATCATGGACACGCTCATGGAGCACCACAGCCTGGATATTCAGTGGGGCAATCACGATGTGGTGTGGATGGGGGCCGCCGCAGGCCAGCCCTGCTGTATTGCCAACGTGATCCGTGTCTGCGCGCGCTACGGCAATCTGGATCTTCTGGAGGACGGATATGGGATCAATCTGCTGCCGCTGGCCACATTTTCCCTGAAAACATACGGGGATGACCCGTGCGAGTGCTTCCACCTGAAAGACACCGCCGGCAGCGCGGAGGAAAATGATCTCGTCATGCGCATTCACAAGGCCATCTCCGTGATCCAGTTCAAGATGGAGGGCCAGCTCTATAAAAAACGTCCCAACTTCGATCTCTCCGACAGAAACCTCATGGAGGCAATCGATTATGAGAAGGGAACCGTGACAGTGGACGGAAAGAGCTATGCGATGCTCGATATGAACTTTCCGACGGTGAATCCGGAGGATCCGAACGCGCTCTCGGAGGAGGAAGAGCAGGTCATGGAGAGACTCCGCATCGCGTTCCTTGGCTGCAGGAGACTGCAGACGCATATGCAGTTCCTTCTCAACAACGGAGCCCTCTATAAGGTCGCAAACGGCAATCTCCTCTATCACGGCTGCATGCCGCTGGATGAAAACGGCAATTTTAAGGATGTGACCGTCTACGGGGAAACTCTCCGCGGAAAGGCGCTCTATGACAGGCTGGATACATATGTGCGGAGAGCTTTCTTCGCCACGGACCCGGTTCTCCGCGAGGAGGGGCGCGATATTCTGTGGTGGATCTGGCTCCACAGGGATTCCCCGGTCTTCGGAAAACACAAGATGGCGACATTCGAGCGGTATTTTATTGCCGAGAAGGAGACGCACAAGGAAAACAAAATTCCGTATTACAGCTTCCTCGATGATGAAAGATGTGTCAGGTCCATTCTCGAGGAGTTTGGCCTTACAGATGAGACATCGCATATCATCAACGGGCATGTTCCTGTTAAACGCGGGGAGTCCCCGATTCACTGCGGCGGTAAGCTTCTGGTCATCGACGGAGGTTTCTCGAAGGCGTACCAGGGGCAGACAGGGATTGCCGGCTATACGCTGATCTACAATTCTTTCGGCGTCCGTCTCGTCGCGCATGAGGCCTTCACTTCGAGGGAGGATGCCGTCTCTTTCGGCACGGACATCCACTCCGACAAGGTGATGGTGGAGCGTTACCCGCACAGGCTGTCAATCGCTGATACCGACAGGGGAAAACAGCTGATGGAAAGAATCGCCGAACTGGAGAAGCTGCTCGAGGCGTACAGGCAGGGTGAAATCGTCGAAAAGGGATGAACGGCGTGAAGGGATCGAACATCTGAATACAGATATTGTGTTGGCACCGCCGGCGGATCGGCGGTGCCTGTTTTAAACCGCGACGGGAGGAAAACTATGAGAGACGCAAATGAGATCAGGACGCGGAGGCTGTATGACGGGGACGCATACGCGTCGGAATTCGACGCGGTTGTGCTGGCCGCTGACGGGAATGACATTGTCCTCGATCAGACACTGTTTTTTCCGGAGGAAGGGGGACAGTGTCCGGACCGCGGCGTCCTGATGAAAGAAGGAAGGCAGGAGACAGCCTTTTCCGTCACAGACGTGCGGATCCGGGACGGGGAGATTCACCATTTGATAAGGGAGACGGGTGCATTTGCTGCGGGGGACCGGGTGCACGGAAAAATTGACTGGAACTTTCGATTTTCCAATATGCAGCAGCACTCCGGGGAGCACCTGTTCTCAGGGATCGTGCACAGACGGTACGGGTTTGACAATGTCGGTTTTCATCTTAGCGGGAAGGAAGTGACCCTCGACTTTAACGGGGTGATTCCCGGAGAGGATATCCCCTCGATCGAGGAGGAAATAGCAGAGGTGATCTTCGCGGATCTGCCATCTGAAGTACGTGTGACGACGCCGGAGGAGCGGGAGAAACTGTCCTACCGGAGCAAGCTGGATCTCCCGGGAGACGTGCGGATCGTCATCTATCCGGGGGTCGACGCGTGCGCCTGCTGCGCGCCGCATGTCCGGAGAACGGGAGAGATCGGGCTTCTCACCGTGACGGGCATGATCAACTGGAAAGGGGGCGTGCGGGTCAGCATTCTCTGCGGTATGCGCGCGTTCCGGTACCTTGCGGAGGAGCACCGCATTCTGACGCGCACGGCGCGGTATCTCACGACGTCCCCGTCCGAGGTCTACGCGCAGACTGTCCGTCTGAAAGAAGAAAACCGCACGCTGATGTCTTCCCTCCGTGAGACCGGGGAGCAGCTGCTTCTTATAAAGGCAGGAGCTCTCCCCCCGGAGGACGATGTCGTGCTTTTTTCCACAGGAACGGATCAGCAGACGGCCAGGGGTGCCGTAAACGCGATGATGGCAGAGCGCAGCGGAATCTGTGCGGTGTTTTCCGGATCGGATGAGGAGGGCTACACGTTTCTGATCGGGAGTGCGCACGCGGACACCCGGGTAGTCTGCAAAAAACTCCGGGAGAAACTCGGCGCGAAGGGCGGCGGAAAAAAGGAGATGGTTGAAGGGAAAGTTCACGCCAAAGAGGAGGAGATCCGCGCGGTCTTCACGGCAGAGCGGTCAGGAAACGAATAAGGGGCTTATTTACAATTACTAAAGAAAATGGTAAGATTTTTTTGCAACCGAGTGGTGTTTGTATATAAATCGGAGATAAGATATGAACAATCAATCCTATTATGAAGTGCAGTCCTGTCTGCCTGTCGGAACCAGGAACATCGCTTTTACGGCTGTATCCGGAGCCCGGAGAGGTGAGAAAGTGCTCCTGTCAGAAGGAAGGACGGTCTGGGAGAGCGGCAGGGACGGGGAATTTTCCGCCCTGGTAAAAGCATTTCTCGAATCACATCCCGAGACATCTTTCATGCCCACCGGTGTCTATGAGTATGAGGGCACATCGTTTTACATGGAGGAACTGTTCCGGGAGAAAATGCTCTATATCTGCGGCGGCGGTCATGTGGCAGGTGCTCTGCTCCGCATGGCGAAAATGGCCGGCTTCCGGGTCACGATTCTGGAGGACCGTCCGGAATACGAGGAGATCTCGAGGAACGCGGGCGCGGATGATGTCGTGATCGGCAGCTTTGAGAAGATTACTGCGGATGTCCCTGCGGACAGCTCTGCGTATATTGCCATCATGACCAATGGCCACAAGCACGACAGGGAGTGTCTGGCTGCCGTTCTGGGAAAGCCATTTGCGTATATCGGTATGATCGGCAGCCGCCGGAAGAACCAGATGCTCTACGACGCCCTGCTCGAGGAAGGATTTACGCAGGAGATGATTGACGCCGTCCATGCGCCGATCGGCCTTCCGATCCACGCGGAGACGCCGGTGGAGATCGCCGTCTCCATTCTCGCGGAAATCATCGGCGTAAAAAACGGGGAGACGAAGAGTGAGGGGTTCTCAAGGCCCCTTATGAAAGCGCTTACGTCCGGAGAGCCTATGGTGCTGGCGACCATTGCGGAAAAGATCGGAAGCGCTCCCCGCGGGGCCGGCTCCAAGATGGTTGTTTATCCGGACGGACATATTCTGGGTACGGTCGGCGGAGGCCGCGGTGAAGCGGATATTATAAAGCTGGCTGTCAGGCAGCTTGAGGAGGGCGGAGCGTTTTCCGTCCATCACGTGGACATGACGGCGTCCGGCAGTGTGAAAGACATGGATACGGAACTGATCTGCGGCGGAGAGGTGGATGTCCTTTTGGAGACCGTCGGGAAAGAGTCTGAGTGAACCTGTGCTGCAGGGATTCGCCGGTCCTTGGAAGATGATAATGAGGGATTACACAGATAGGAGGGTATCACTATGAAATGCATCAAAACGACGGAAGCGGTCGGGCATGTCCTGTGCCATGACATTACGCAGATTATACCGGGCGAATACAAAGGGCCGGTATTTAAGAAGGGGCATGTTGTCCGTGAGGAAGATATTCCGGTTCTTTTAAGTGTGGGGAAGGAGAATCTCTACATCTTTGAGATGGACGAATCGATGATGCATGAAAATGACGCGGCGGAAGTCCTCTGCTCCATCTCCAGGGGCGCCCACATGGAGGCCTCCCCGGTTAACGAAGGGAAGATTGAACTGACCGCGGAGACGGACGGTCTTCTCAAAATTAACCGGAAAGCTCTCCGGAAACTCAATACGATGGGGGAGATCGTGATCGCATCCCGCTTTGGAGATTTTCCTGTAAAAGGCCGGCGACAAGATTGCCGGGATGCGCGTTGTGCCGCTTGTGATCGCGCGGGAGAAGATGGAGGAGGCGAAGCGGGCGGCAGGAGAGGAGCCGATCTTCTCGCTGCTTCCGTTTGCAAAGAAGAAAGTTGGCATAGTTGTCACCGGAAATGAAGTGAAAACCGGCCGTATAGAGGACAAGTTTTCGCCGGTCGTCGTCTCCAAGATCGCGGAATACGGAGGCGAGCCCATCGGCTGCCTGTTCCCCGGAGATGATAAGGAGGAGGAGATCGCATGTATCCGGTCCTTCATCGAACAGGGCGCGGAACTTGTGGTCTGTACCGGAGGAATGAGCGTGGATCCGGACGACCGTACGCCATTTGCCATCCGCGAGGCGTCGGACCGCGTAATCTCCTACGGGGCACCGGTTCTTCCCGGCGCGATGTTTATGCTGGGATACAGGGATATTCCGGCCGGAGAAGGGAAGGAAGCGGGACGGGTCCCGATCGTCGGACTGCCGGGATGCGTGATGTATGCGAAACGCACGATCTTTGATCTCATCCTTCCCCGTCTGATGGCGGACGATGAGATAACGGCGGAGGAGCTCGGGTTCCTCGGCGAAGGCGGTCTGTGCCTTGGATGCGCGGTCTGCACGTTCCCGAACTGCGGATTCGGTAAGGGAAGATAACCGCAGATACAGGAAATGGCAAAAAATAGCAGGCATTCGTCTAAATCCCCTTTTCATGGAGCGGATTTCAGTATACACTGATAAAGTTATGGACCTGCTATTTTATCTGAACAGCATATTGCTCGGGGTGGGGCTCGCGATGGATGCATTTTCCGTATCGATCGCGAACGGTCTGCACGCCCCGGGCATGGGCCGGAGACGCTCGGCGGTGATTGCCGGGACCTTCGGCTTTTTTCAGTTCGCCATGCCGATGATCGGATGGGTTCTTGTCAGGACACTCATGGCGGCGTTTCGCTCTTTCCAGAAATTTGTCCCCTGGATCGCACTGCTTCTTCTGCTCTGCATCGGGGGAAAGATGCTGCTTGAAGGCATTCGGCATCCCGCAGGGGAAGAGGGGACCGGAGCACCCGGCGCGGGGGAACTCCTGCTTCAGGGAATTGCGACTTCGATCGACGCGCTGTCCGTCGGCTTTACGATCGCCGGCTATCGCGTGGGAGCCGCTTTTACAGCGTCGCTGATCATCGCGGTCGTGACATTTTTTATCTGCCTGACGGGGCTCAGGATCGGAAAGCATTTCGGAATGCGGCTCGCCGGGCGGGCGGATATTCTGGGCGGTGTCATTCTGATTGCAATTGGAATTGAGATATTTGTGAAGGGTATGATCGCATAGACCGAAGAAGGAGGACCAGCTTGAAACTCATACTTCGCGCACTGGAGAAATACCGCAGGGAAAGCATCATCGCGCCTCTCTTTAAGATGGCGGAAGCACTTCTCGATCTGTTCGTCCCTCTGATCATGGCGGAGATTATTGATTTCGGGATTGCTTCGGGGAACCGCGCCTATATCCTTTCAAGGTGCGGCCTTCTGCTGGGACTTGCCGCAGGGGGGCTTCTGATCAGCATCACGGCGCAGTTTTTTGCGGCTAAGGCGGCGGTCGGAGCCAGTACGGAAATCCGACACAATCTGTTTGAGAAGATTATGGAGCTGGGATTCGGGGAGCTCGATGAGGCCGGGACCGGGACGCTCCTCACACGCCTGACAAGCGATGTCAACCAGGTGCAGAATGTCATTAACCTCTCCCTCCGCCTGCTGCTCCGCTCTCCCTTTATCGTGTTCGGGGCGGCCGTGATGGCAATTTACGTGGACAGGCACGCGTCGGCCATCTTCCTGCTCACAATTCCGGTGCTTGCCGCGGTGATTTTCACGATTATGAAACTGACGCGTCCCATGTATCGAAGCGTGCAGGGGGCTCTCGACACTGTCAGCGGGATTCTGCATGAGAACCTGACAGGCGTCCGCGTGGTCCGTGCTTTCGGCAGGAGTGAAAGTGAAAAAGAACGCTTCCGGAAGGCAGATTCACAGCTCCTCTTAAAGCAGCTGCAGGTGGGGAGGACGGCTTCTGTCATGAACCCGGTCGCGATGGTCATTGTCAATCTGGCGATTGTCGCGATTCTGAGCACGGGATCTGTACAGGTCCAGGTGGGAACACTAACCCAGGGCGCAGTGATCGCCCTTGTCAATTATATGAACCAGATTCTGGTGGAACTTGTCAAGCTGGCGGACCTTGTGGTGCAGATTGCCAGGGGACTGGCCTGCGCGGACCGCGTCGAGTCGGTTCTTGCGATGCAGCCGTCCCAGACTTACGGAAACTGCTCCGCTCCGGAAACTGTGGAAACAGGCGGGGCGGCTGTCGAGTTTGAAGATGTGTCCTTCCGTTACAGAGGCAGCGCCGCCAATGCTCTTGAACAGGTCAGCTTTAAGGTGAAGGCGGGGGAGATGATCGGGATTATCGGCGGAACGGGTTCCGCAAAATCGACGCTGGTGAATCTCATCCCCCGCTACTACGACGCGACGGAAGGGACGGTCCGCGTATTCGGGAGAGATGTCAGGGAGTATGATCGGGAATCACTCCGTGCCGCCGTGGCCTTTGTCCCCCAGAAGACGGTTCTTTTCCGCGGAACGATCCGCACGAATCTTCTCATGGGCAGAGAGGACGCGTCGGATGCGGAACTGTGGAAGGCGCTGGACGCGGCCCAGGCTTCGGAATTTGTGCGGACGAAAGAAGGACAGCTTGATGCTGAAGTGCATCAGGGGGGAAGAAATTTTTCGGGCGGCCAGCGGCAGCGGCTCGCGATTGCCCGCGCCTTCGTCTCCCATGCGCCGATTATGGTCCTTGATGACAGCCTGAGTGCCCTCGATTACGCGACGGACGCGGCCCTTAGAAAAGCACTCCGCAGTCTGCCGGATTCTGTTACGGTGTTTCTCGTCAGCCAGCGGGCATCGTCCGTCATGGCGGCGGACCGGATCCTGGTTCTCGATGACGGAGAGATCGCCGGAATGGGGTCTCACGAGGAACTTCTCGCATCATCGGAGGTATACCGCGAGATCTGCCGGAGCCAGAACGTGGAGGGGAGGTGCGCGTCATGATGATGTATGGAAAGGATGGCGCTCCCCCGGCGGGAGACAGCAAAAGAAATACCTATAGGCGAATACTGGCGCTGATCAGGCCATACCGGCTGTACGTGGCCATGGCGATTGTCTGCGCGGCGGCGACGACGGCCGCACAGCTTGTGATCCCGATTCTGACAGGATCCGCCATCGATCATATGATCGGAATCGGCCGTGTTGATTTCGGCGCGGTCCGTATCCTTCTGCTTAAGATCGCCGCCTGTGCAGCGGCGGCGTCCGTGACGCAGTTCTTTCTCCGCGTGTGCAACAATAAGGCCGCATTCGGCGTCAGCAGGGATCTTCGGGACGCGGCGGCGGAAAAGCTGCCCAAAGTGCCGCTGCGCTATCTGGACGCGCACATGACAGGCGATATTCTCAGCCGTGTGACGGCCGACGTGGATCTCTTCGCGGACGGCCTTCTTCTCGGATTTACACAGCTGTTTACGGGTGTTCTCACGATCCTCGGGACGCTCTTCTTTATGCTTTATGTCAATGTGCCGATCGCCCTGATCGTTGTGTGCGCGACGCCGCTTTCGCTGGTTGTGGCTGCATTTATCGCGAAGAAGACGTATCGCTACTTCCACGAACAAAGTGAGGTGAGGGGAGATGAGACGTCATATGCGGACGAGAGAATCATGGGAGTCAAGGTGGTCCAGGCCTTCGGACGGGAGAGCGAAACCCTTGCCGAATTTGACCGGAAAAACGCGCGCCTCCGCGATGTGTCCTTCAGGGCGGTGTTCTATTCGAGCATCACAAACCCTTCGACCCGGTTTGTCAACAGCATTGTGTATGCGGGGGTCGGACTGTTCGGAGCCATGGCGGCGGTCGCGGGAAGCATCACGGTCGGCGAACTGAGCGTGTTCCTGACATACGCGAACCAGTATACAAAGCCGTTCAATGAGATATCGGGCGTCGTGACGGAACTGCAGAATGCGGTGGCCTGCGCCGAGAGACTGTTCGAATTTCTGGATGCGCCAGAGGAGGAACCCGACGCGCGGACGGCGCGGGTACTGCGCCCGGATACAGTGGACGGAAGAGTCGTGATGGACCATATCTCATTCCGCTATGTGCCGGAAAAGCCGCTGATTGAAGATCTTGCGCTCACAGTAGAGAAGGGTCAGCGCATAGCGATTGTAGGACCCACGGGAAGCGGAAAAACGACCCTGATCAATCTGCTGATGCGGTTCTACGATGTGGATGCCGGGGAGATCCGCGTGTCGGGCACGGAGATCCGCAGCGTGACGCGGGATTCCCTGCGCGCTTCGTTTGGGATGGTGCTTCAGGAGACATGGCTGAAATCGGCGACTGTTTTTGAGAATATCGCGTACGGCAAGCCGGACGCGACGATGGAGGAGGTTGAAGAGGCCGCCAGGCGGGCGCACGCCCACAGTTTTATCCGCAGGCTTCCGGAGGGATACCGGACGGAACTGACGGAGGACGGAGGCAACCTGTCGGAAGGGCAGAAGCAGCTGCTGTGCATCGCGCGCGTGATGCTGTCTCTTCCGCCGATGCTGATCCTCGATGAAGCCACATCCAGTATCGACACGAGGACGGAACGCAGGATTCAGAAGGCCTTTGACGCGATGATGGAGGGAAGGACGAGTTTTGTTGTGGCGCACAGGCTCTCTACGATCGAAGGGGCGGACTGCATTCTTGTGCTGAAGGACGGGCGGATCATTGAGCAGGGAACCCATCAGGAACTGCTTTCGGCGAAGGGCTTCTACGCCGATCTCTACGAGGCGCAGTTCGCGCACGCATAAGGCGGGAGACGGGAGGAATTGCGGGCTTCCGTTCCCGGTGGTCCGGGCATTTCCGTGGATAAAAACGGGAACGGGAACGCCCGTAATCCGGCAGACTCCGCTTCACAGCCGGGCAGATGCAGGAATATCATTTTTTAAGGAGATTTACATAAAAAATACCACTTTTTCTGTTGACAACGGTCGTGTCTACTTTATAATTATATACAGGATTTAGATGTATCTGGGGAGTATAAGCACTAAATCGTGTGGGTTGTTGAAGATGTTTGTAAAAAAGAAAGTTGAACGGTATGTAGAACGGGCGGTCAGGAATATGCCGCTGAAGTACAGAAGCCGTGCGGAGAGGGAGATCCGCGCGGAGATCTACGAAGCAATTGACGTGCTCTGCGGGGAGCGGGAGCCTGATATTCTGGAAGTGCGGGAGATCCTCAAGGGAATCGGCAGACCGGAAGACAAGGCCCGCAGCTGGCTCATTAAAGCGAAGCAGGAGGCGGGAAGCAAGAAGAGACGCCTCAGCACATACGGGATTCTGGAACTTCTCAGCTTTGATTTTATCTCACTGGAGAAGATGAATGCGCTGCTGCAGGGAATCCTGTGGGTCTTTACGGTTCTTGCGGTTGTCCTGGTCGTATTCGGTGTGGTTGCGTTGAGTACGCATGCGATCAGCACGATGCTTCCGATTTTCCTCGGGTGTGTTCTGGCGCTCGGGGTCGTGGCCGGAAGAGGGGTTTTGAACGCCAGACTTCATTTCTGACGGGTTCAGTCTGTATGTAAGAAAGACGGTGGCTTTACAGCCGCCGTTTTTTATATCATAGGAAACTTCGTTTCCTATGATATAAAAAACACTCCGTGAGGATGCACACGCCGCACATAGGAAGGCAGCAAAGCTGCCGTGCGGCGGCGCAAAAGTCCGGCAAGCTCCCCTCAAGAGTGAGGGGCGGGGGAGCTGAAGTCCGCTTGCGGACTTTATTTTCGAACAGGTAATTCCTCGAAGTTCCCTGTTCGGTAAAAACAGCCTCCGGCAGGATGCTCCCACCCGATTGCAGATTGGTTTTCAGTTTTTGATATGCTATAATTCCAGTATATGTGCAGAGGGGCACCGCGGGATGGTACACGGTATGCACCTTCGATGGAATACGGAGGTTATAGAGATGAATGCGCTCTCCGGGATTACGCACAATGATAATATCCGCCTCTCCCGCGACGGAAAAGCGGTTGTGATTATCGACCAGACGAAGCTCCCCAATGAGACCTGCTATCTGACGGTCGGCGACAAAGAGGCTATGTACGAGGCGATCAAAAAACTCCGGGTCCGCGGGGCGCCTGCGATCGGTATCTTTGCCGCATTTTCCGTATATGTTCTTGCGGAACAGATGACAGATCTGCCGTATGACGCCTTCCGGGAGGAGTTTCTGAAAAAAAGCGCGTATCTCAATTCCTCGCGCCCGACTGCCGTCAACCTGAGCTGGGCACTCCGGCGGCAGAACGCGGTTGTGGAGAAGCATCCGGATCTCCCCGTTCCCGGGATCGTCTCTCTCCTTCGGAAAGAAGCGGAGGCGATCCAGGCGGAGGACATCGAGATGTGCACACGCATCTCGGAATACGGTCTTACGCTTCTTAAGGACGGTGACGGAGTCCTGACGCACTGCAATGCGGGACCGCTTGCGACCTCGAGGTACGGGACGGCGATCGGCCCGATCCTCCTCGGAAAGGAGCGGGGGATGAACTTCCGCGTGTTTGCCGATGAGACGCGGCCGCTTCTGCAGGGGGCGCGCCTCACAAGCTACGAGCTGCAGAAGGCGGGGGTCGATGTCACACTGATCTGCGACAATATGGCGAGCATCGTCATGAAGAACGGCTGGGTGCAGGCCTGCTTTGTCGGCTGCGACCGCATCGCGGCCAACGGGGATTTTGCCAATAAGATCGGAACCTCCGGCGTCGCCATACTGGCGAGACATTACAGCATCCCGTTCTACACGCTCGGCCCCACATCGACCATAGACCTGTCCTGTCCGGATGGAGACCATATCCCGATTGAACTACGGGATCCGGGAGAAATCCGTGATATGTGGTACGAAAAGCCCATGGCACTTCCGGAGGTGAAGTGCTACAACCCGTCGTTTGACGTGACGGATCACTCCCTTGTTACCGGCATTGTGACAGAGAGGGGGATCTGTTATCCGCCGTTTACGGAGAGCCTGGCGGGACTTTTCGCGCCGGACCGGCAGTAGGTGATGGCTGTAAAAGGTTGCTTTTAATGCCGGCCGCGGATGCGATTGTCACAAGTTCTGCCGGCCATCCCGCGGGTGCGGCGGTCAATGATCCGACATGAAACAGATTTCCGATGAGACAGCAAAGAAAACTGCGAAGAATTGTTCTGGGACATATGTCTCCCCGGAGCAGAATTAATGGAACCCCAGCAAGTTCAGCACCTTTACACTGCAGCGCTTCGTGTATTCCCTGCCGGGGATGCTGAACCGATGCCGGGAAGAAAGAACAGAAAGGAGCAGAGAAGATGGCGAAAGAATCCATATCCGCAAGTATCAGACAGACGGCAGATATCGCTAAGGTCGTGCTGATGCCGGGAGATCCTCTCCGGGCCAAATATGTGGCAGAGCATTATCTGGAGAACCCGGTATGTTTTAACACGGTCCGCAATATGCTGGGCTATACGGGAACTTATAAAGGAAAACAGATCTCGGTCATGGGGAGCGGGATGGGTATTCCCTCTTTCTGCATTTACGCGGTTGAACTTTATACACAGTTTGACGTCGACGCAATCATCCGGATCGGTTCAGCCGGAGGTGTGGCGGAGGATGTTAAGCTCGGAGATGTAATCATCGCGATGGGCGCGTCAACGAACTCCGCTTACGGGGATGCATATCCGTTCCAGGGAAAGCTGGCTCCGCTCGCGGACTACGAGCTTCTCTCCTACGCGGTTGAGAGCGCGAAAGAACTCGGCGTGAGCACGAAGGTCGGGAATATCTTCTCATCGGATCATTTTTATAATCCGGACCCGGATGTGAGCAAACAGCTCCGCAATTTCGGCATTCTCGGCGTGGAGATGGAGTCTGCGGGTCTCTACTGGGTCTCCCAGCAGTTCCACAAAAAAGGCCTTGCACTCTTTACCGTCTCCGACCATCTTTTCACGGGAGAGGCCATGAACGCGGACGAGCGTCAGAATTCGTTCCGCGACATGATGGAGGTCGCTCTTATGACGGCCTGGAAAGCTGTCTGAACCGCATAAGCAGTTCATGAGCGGGGAACAAAGCGGAGCGCGGACGGTCCGCTTTGCTCCGGCAGCAGTCGGCGAACCCTATGATCCTTCCATTCGGTAACAGATAGAGGAGAAAACTTTGTTCGGATATGTGACAGTGAATCAGGACGATCTGAAAGTCAGGGACTTCAAACGGTACCGGGGCTTTTACTGCGGTCTGTGTGAATCCCTCCGGAAACGGTACGGCTTACAGGGGCAGAGTATTCTGCCCTATGATATGGTGTTTGTTGATATCCTGCTGAACGGCGTCTATGAGACACCGCTTTTGGAGAAAGACCGGTTCTGCCTGACACACCCGTTTAAAAAACAGCATATGATCTACAATGAGATCTCAGACTACACGGCAGATATGGGTGTACTCCTTGCGTATTACAAGCTTCTCGACGATGTGAGGGATGCGAAGAGCCGGAAGGCGAAGGCGGGACTCCGTCTGATCCGGAAAAGTGCCCTGAAAGTCCGCGACGAGTGGCCGCGGCAGGCGGAGGCAGCCGAAAACTACATCCGCCAACTGACGAAGGCGGAGGAGGAGAAGCTCTACGACCTCGATGAAGTGGCGGGCTTTACCGGAACATTCCTGGGAGAGATCTTTGTGATGCGGGAAGACCTGTGGTCCGACTTCCTGCGCAGGTGCGGATTTTTCCTCGGAAAATACATCTATCTGATGGATGCGTACGAGGATCTGGAGAAGGACATCAAAAAGGGCTGCTACAATCCATGGGAGCAGGTCATGAAAAGAAAAGACTTCGATGCGCTTGTGGAGAATACGCTGACCATGATGATGGCAGAATGCGCCAGGGAGTTCGAAAAGCTTCCGATTGTTCAGGATATCGACATGCTTCGCAATATCATCTACTCGGGCGTATGGACGAAATTCAACGAGATAAAGATGAAACGGTGCGGAGAAGGACAGGAGGATGACGGCCTATGATCGCGGATCCCTATAAGGTGCTCGGAGTTCCGGACAGTGTCTCCGATGCTGATCTGAAAAAGGCATACAGGGAAATGAGCAAGCGCTGGCATCCCGACGCGAATCCTTCCGACCCGGAGGGGGCGGAAGAACGCTTCAAGGAGATTCAGGAGGCGTACAGGCAGATTGTCGATGCCAGGGCCCATGGAATGAGCGGGTACGGCCCGCAGCCGCAGCCACAGCCGCAGTCTTCCTATCAGTCATCCGGAAGTACTTATTCGGAAGGCCCGTACGCCGAATACGGCGGGTTCGGCTTCGAGGATTTCTTCAGCAAGTGGGCGGAATATTCCAGCGCGAGAAGAAGCGAGGAGGAATCAAACGCGATGGCTGCCGCCCGGAATTATATCAATGCGGGGTACTATGATCAGGCTATGACAGCCCTCTTCCAGGTGGATGCGGATCAAAGAAACGCCAGATGGTACTACTATGCGGCGCACGCCGCTTTCGGCCGCGGGCGCAATATAGACGCAATGGAATATGCCAAGAGGGCGGTGGATATGGATCCGGAGAATCCGGAATATCTGAGCTATCTGCGAAGCCTTCAGAACGGCGGAACCTGGTACCAGCAGCGCGGGGAGACGTATTCAGGAGGATCCTCCATGCCTTCGTCTACATGGTGTCTTTCCATGTGCATGCTGAATCTTTTATGTAACATGTGCGGCGGAGGATGCATTTAAACGGATACGGGAGACGCCAAAGAATGACGGACAGAAAAATACTGTTTTTGGATATTGACGACACACTTCTTACGCGCGACAAAAAAGTGACTCCGGAGAATGCCCTTGCGATCCGGAGAGCGCTTGCGGCGGGACATCTGGTCGTGATCTGTACCGGAAGGCCGCACTCCGGTGCGATCGGACTTGCGGAGGAAACCGGGGTCGCCGGTCCGGGATGCTTTTTGATCAGCTATAACGGCGGACAGATCTATGACTGCTCGTCCGGAAAGAATATTTATCGGAAAACCCTCCGCCTCGAGGACGTCCGCCTGCTTTTTGAGGAGGCCGATGCGCTGGGACTTCACATACAGGCCTATTCGGATCGGGAGATGCTGGTCAGGGAGGTGAACCGCGAAACCGAATTCTACCGCAGCAGCGTCCGGATTCCGTACCGGGTTATGCCGGAACTGCCGGACGGGATGACGGAGGAACCGTGCAAGGTTCTGGCGATTGATCTGGACGAAACCGGCGTACTGGAGAAATTCCGTGCCGCGGCAATCTCCCGGGTCGGGGACCGCATCCGGCTTTTTACATCAAATCCGTGGTATATGGAATGCGCGCCGAAAGGGATCTCAAAAGGAGAGGCGGTCCGCTTTCTCAGTGATTATACAGGGATTCCCGTCGAACAGACCGTCAGCGCGGGTGACTCCGAGAATGATCTGGAGATGCTTAAAACCGCCGGGATCGGATGTGCGATGGCGAACGCCACTAAGGGCTGCCGGGAGGCTGCAGATTACGTGACGGAGAGGGACTGTGACCACAGCGGGGTCGCGGAGATCATTGAGCGCTTTATTCTTTCATAGCGTTTTTAAGCAGGATGCAGCCTGTACGGGAAAGGGCAGGACTTACTGAAAACGGATATGTTTCACAATTTTTTTAGAGTTGCAGGTGTTGACGCTTTTCTTCTCCGGGGATACAATACACTGTATTGTTTAAACCGATGTCCTTAATACCTGATGACCTGCCGCAAACTTCACGCAGGTTTTAATAAAGAGGAACAGATATGAAGCAGAGCATGAAAAAAACGATCCTGTTCACAGCAGCGGCGGCATTGCTGTTTGCCGGCTGCACAAAGAAGAGCGACGATTACAGCGGTTCTCTCGCGGAATCGGTTCCGGAGGATGCACCGATTGAGATTATTACGGATTCCGAGATTCCCACGGAGAGCACTGTAAGTATTATAGAGAGCACGGAAGAACCGGCTGAGTCCGCTCCGGAGATCATTGCCCCTATGACGATTGAACCGGAAGTGATCGAAAAGCAGGAGAGCGAACTTCCGCCGATCGGAACGAAGGCGGAAGGGGAGTTCATCTATCACAGGAAGCTTACGAACGGAACGGACACCGGCATCACCGGGGTGTGCGTGAAGGATCAGTGGATGGATGACTTCAGCGACAGCCTGGTTTCCGCGGGAGATACCTGGAAAACCGGAGAGAAGCGTGACTTCTATTATAATACGGAGGAATCCCAGGATGCTGCCGCCGAGACGGAGAAGAAAGCGCAGTACAGACTGCACCTTCTCTTTGAGGACGGAACGGAGGCGACCCTCTATGAGGCCCCGCTTGCGGATTTCGACGAGGCGGAGATCCTGGAGGAAGACGGCTATTATTATCTCCGCTTTAAGTCCCTTTCCACGAAGGAGGAAGTATCGACTCTTAAGGATGAGAAGGACTACCGCGGCTCTCTGGACAGTGAAGACGGCGATGAGAACAATTCTCCGTCGGAGGACACTTCCGCAGGGACGGCCGCCAATGATGAGACATCGAATGAAGCCGAGAACACGAACGACGGGGAAGAAGAGTACGAGCCCATCGGGGAGATTGAGGATGAAGGCCTTCAGGAGATTCCGGAGGATGAGGAGGAAGTCACGGAGTTTGACGACGACGGCGGAGAAGATTTTTTTGAAGTCGATGGTTGACGGTTGACGGGACAAAGAACCTGTGCTATAGTAGATAAGCTACGAGTAACAGGTTCTTTTTTTTTGCTCATTTTGCGAGATGAGAAGGAAAAAGGACGGGCAATTGCTAACGGATCATTGGAGGTGAAAACCGTGCGTACAAGGATAACATTAGCGTGTACAGAATGTAAACAGCGGAATTACAACACCATGAAGGATAAGAAAGAGCATCCTGAGAGGCTGGAGACCAAAAAGTACTGTAAGTTCTGCCGCAAGCACACGCTGCACAAAGAAACGAAGTAACCCGGGTCAATCGAGGTGAACGATGGCAGACAGAAATGAGAAAAAAGAGAGCTTCTGGCAGGGTGTGAAGCGTGAGTGGAACAAGATCATCTGGGTTCCGAAGGAGGATCTTGTCAAGGAGACCGGACTTGTAGTCGTGATCTCTCTCATCATGGGTATCATCATCACTGCTGTGGACAGCGGGGCGCTCCGGATCATCGACTGGATCCTTGCCCTGTGATAAAAAGCTCAATATAAGAGGTAAAGATGGCAGAAGCAAACTGGTATGTAATTCATACATATTCCGGCTATGAGAATAAGGTGAAGGCCAATATTGAAAAGACGGTCGGCAACCGCCATCTCGAGGATGAGATCCTGGACGTGCGCGTCCCCATGGAGGACGTACAGGAGACGAAGAACGGCGTCACGAGAATGGTGCAGCGGAAGATGTTCCCCGGCTATGTTCTCGTCAATATGGTGATGAATGATGAAACCTGGTATGTTGTCCGCAATACGCGGGGCGTGACAGGATTTGTGGGACCGGGAAGCAAGCCCGTTCCGCTCACACCGGAGGAGATGTGGCCGCTCGGGATCGGCAGTAAGGCGGCTGCGTCGCAGACGCAGAGACCGAAGATCGTTGTCGATTACGAACCCGGCGATATGGTTGTCGTGATCGCCGGAGCATGGGAAGGCACGGAAGGTGCCGTTCAGGCGGTGAATGCGCAGAAGCAGACCGTGACGATCTCCGTGGAGCTCTTCGGGAGAGCCACGCCGGTCGAGATCGGTTTCGCCGAGGTCAAGAAAAGATAAGCCCCGCCGGGAGATCCCGGGAAGAAAGGGTGCATCATAAGGTGGAAGAGTTTTATACTCGCCATACCACGAAAGGAGAATATCATGGCAAAGAAAGTCACAGGCTACATTAAGTTACAGATTCCGGCCGGCAAGGCAACGCCTGCTCCGCCGGTAGGTCCGGCTCTCGGTCAGCACGGCGTCAACATCGTGCAGTTCACGAAGGCGTTCAATGCCAAGACGGCGTCCATGGGTGATACGATTGTACCTGTCGTGATCACGGTTTATGCGGACAGAAGCTTTACATTTATCACGAAGACTCCGCCGGCAGCAGTGCTGATCAAGAAAGCGATCAACATCCCGAAGGGATCCGGCGTGCCGAACAGAACCAAAGTCGGTAAGATTACGAAGGCACAGGTGAAAGAGATTGCGGAGACCAAGATGCCCGATCTCAACGCAGCGTCGATCGAAGCTGCCATGAGTATCATCGAGGGTACCTGCCGCAGCATGGGCGTTGAGGTTGTTGACTGATCATAAGTGGAAGGGAACAGATTTCCCGCCAGTACCACATGGAGGTTATAAGAATGAAACACGGTAAGAAATATGTAGAGGCAGCGAAGGCAGTCGACCGCATGGCTCAGTACGACCCAGCGGAAGCCATCGCACTTGTCAAGAAGACAGCTGTAGCGAAATTCGACGAGACAGTGGAAGTTCATGTCCGCACAGGCTGCGACGGCCGTCATGCTGACCAGCAGGTCCGCGGAGCGGTGGTTCTTCCGAACGGAACCGGCAAAAAGGTCCGCGTTCTTGTGTTCGCCAAAGGCGCGAAGGCCGATGAAGCCGCAGCGGCAGGCGCTGACTATGTCGGCGATATGGATCTCGTCCCGAGAATCCAGAACGAAGGGTGGCTTGACTTTGATGTCGTCGTCGCCACACCGGATATGATGGGCGTTGTCGGACGTCTCGGCCGTATCCTCGGACCGAAAGGCCTTATGCCGAACCCGAAGGCCGGCACGGTGACCATGGATGTCACGAATGCGGTCAAGGAGATTAAAGCCGGTAAGATTGAGTATCGTCTGGACAAGAGCAATATCATCCATGTCCCGATCGGCAAGGTGTCCTTCACAGAGGAGCAGCTCCAGGAGAATTTCTCCGCTCTTATGGAAGCGCTTGTCAAGGCCCGCCCGAGCGCAGTCAAAGGCGCGTATCTCAGAAGCGTCACTGTCGCTTCCACGATGGGCCCCGGCATCAAAGTGAACCCGCTGAAGGTTCAGTAAAAGTTAGAAAAAGAAGCTTGACATCTCCGCACCGGAGATGATAAGGTATATAAGCTCCGAAGCGGTTTCTGCGGAAGGAGTTCATCAAGCCGAAGACAGCAGGTGTCCCGGGTATCTTTTAGATACAGGACGTAAGCGCTGCGCCTGCCGAGGATTTGATTTTTCAAGAAACGCGGGAGATCTGCGGATTTCCCTGCGATCGAGGAGAGATCATAGGACCTGTGTCTTCACGGCACAGGTCCTTTTCGGCTGATCTCCGGGTTCACGGAATCCGGAGAAGGTTTGAGAATCTGATAAAGGAGGAAAAGAGTTCATGGCAAAAGTAGAACTGAAACAGCCTATTGTACAGGAGATCGCCGGTACAGTGGATGGTGCTCAGTCTGCGGTGCTGGTCAAGTATCTCGGCCTTACCGTCGAGCAGGACACGGCACTCCGCAAGGAACTCCGCGAAGCGGGCGTGATTTACAAGGTATACAAGAATACCCTGATGAAGCGCGCGTTTGAGGGGACACCTTTCGAGGAACTGAACAAGCATCTTGACGGCCCGAATGCACTCGCTGTTTCCAAGGATGATCCGATTGCCCCGGAAAAGATCCTCGCGAAATATGTGAAGCAGTACAAGTGCTTCAATTTCGTGGCAGGTGTGATTGAGGGCAGCTACGCCGACGAGGCCAAATTGGTTGAGATGGCCAACATCCCGTCCAGAGAGGTCCTTCTCGGAAGACTCTTCGGAAGCATGCAGTCTCCGATCGCCAACTTCGCGCGTGTGATCAAGCAGATCGCGGAGAAGGACGGAGAAGCTCCGGCGGAAGAAGCGGCACCCGCAGCAGAATGATACCGGCTGCATTTTGAACAATATCAGGAAAGAAAAATACTAGTCCTTAAGGAGGAATCTATCATGGCTAAATTAACCACAGAAGAATTTATCGCTGCGATCAAAGAGCTGACAGTGACAGAACTGAATGACCTTGTCAAGGCCTGCGAAGAGGAATTCGGTGTTTCCGCAGCAGCGGGCGTCGTCGTTGCCGGACCGGCCGGTGATGCGGGCGAAGCAGAAGAAGAGAAGACCGAGTGGGATGTCGAGCTCACAGAGATCGGCGCGTCCAAGGTTAAGGTTATCAAGGTTGTCCGCGAAGCGACAGGCCTGGGCCTCAAGGAAGCCAAGGAAGTCGTCGACTCCGCTCCGAAGGTTGTCAAGGAAGCGCTTGACAAGGAAGCTGCTGAGGAACTCAAGAAGAAGCTTGAGGAAGCCGGCGCGAAGGTCACCCTTAAATAATCAGGCTCTGTTATTTTCAGATATCGGAGTATTATATTCCCGCGGGGAGCATCCCGCGGGAATTTTTGAACTGTATCCCCGGGCGTCATCGGAGATGAGTTTTTGAAACATTTTCTGAATAATGGTATAAGAGCTTTTTACTGTCAGAAAATGTGTCAAGAGAACCGTCCCCGCTGACACCAAAAGAGCCGCCCCCTGAAGCGCATTCACTAAATCATTGAAAAAGTTTTTGACATCTTGAAAGAGGTGTGGTACAGTTGAGAATGCGCTATCATGGAGTACTCTCGTTTGCTATGCTCTTTTTCAAGGTTTTTTTGTGTTTTCAAGAGGGAAACACGGAGTGAAAACGATTGAGATCGAAACGGCGGACGGGTGTGATGAAATGGGCGCACAGAAGCAGCGTACGGTAATCAGAATTCATTTTTAAGAAATAACGGGGTGAAACGTCGAATGGAGAAAAACAGAATTCGTCCTGTAAAGTCCGGGCGGTCGATGCGCATGACGTACCAGAGACAGAAGGAAGTCCTGGAGATCCCGAACCTGATCGAGGTTCAGAAGGATTCCTACAACTGGTTTGTCACCGATGGTCTCAGGGAGATATTCAACGATATATCCCCGATCGAGGACTACTCCGACAAACTGAGTCTCGAGTTCGTCGACTTCCGGCTTAGCAGAGAAGAAGTGAAATATCCGATCGAGGAGTGCAAGGAGCGGGATGCCAATTACGAGGCGCCTCTGAAGGTCACGGTCCGTCTTCACAATAAGGAGAACTGGGAGATCAAAGAGCATGAGGAGTTCATGGGCAACCTCCCGCTGATGACGGAAACCGGCACATTTATCATCAACGGTGCGGAGCGTGTTATCGTCAGCCAGCTCGTTCGTTCTCCCGGTATCTACTATGCGATCGGCCACGACAAGATCGGAAAAAAACTCTATTCCTGCACCGTGATCCCGAACAGGGGCGCATGGCTCGAGTATGAGACAGATTCCAACGACGTGTTCTATGTGCGTGTCGACCGCACAAGAAAGGTGCCGATTACGGTTCTCATCCGGGCTCTTGGGGTCGGGACGAATCAGGAGATTCTTGAGATGTTCGGTGAGGAGCCGAAGATCTACGGATCTCTTTCCAAAGATCCCGCTACGAATCACACGGAAGGACTTTTGGAACTTTATAAGAAGATCCGTCCGGGCGAGCCGCTCGCGATCGATTCCGCCGTCCAGCAGGTGCAGAATCTGTTTTTCGATGCGCGGCGCTATGATCTCGCGAAGGTCGGCCGCTACAAATACAACAAGAAACTGATGCTCAGGAACCGCATCAGCGGCTTCCAGCTCGCCGAAGACGTCATCGACGAGATGACAGGCGAGGTGATCGCGGAGGCGGGCACCAGAGTCAGCCAGGAACTGGCGGATCACATTCAGGACGCCGCCGTTCCGGCAGTTTCCATTCATGTCGAGGGAGTGGACCATCCTGTCCGCGTCCTCTCTTCGATGATGGTCAATATCGACAACTGGATCACGATGACGGAGGAGGAGAAGAAGGAGGCCGGTATCACGGAACTGGTCTATTATCCCGTGCTCCGGGAGATTCTTGACCAGGAGCTGTCCGATGAGGAGCTCGCGATCACGCTCAGGAGAAGAATCCATGATCTGATTCCCAAGCATGTGACGCGTGAGGATATTTTCGCTTCTATTAATTATAATATCCATCTCGAGTACGGCGTCGGAAACGACGACGACATCGACCACCTCGGCAACCGCCGCATCCGTGCGGTCGGGGAACTGCTGCAGAACCAGTTCCGAATCGGCCTCTCCAGACTTGAGAGAGTGGTCCGTGAGCGGATGCAGACACAGGATTCCGATACGGTAACGCCGCAGTCGCTGATCAATGTAAAGCCGGTGACCGCCGCGATCAAGGAATTCTTCGGTTCCTCGCAGCTGTCCCAGTTCATGGATCAGAACAATCCGCTCGGTGAGCTGACGCACAAGAGACGTCTCTCCGCGCTGGGACCCGGCGGCCTGTCCCGCGACCGCGCAGGTTTCGAGGTCCGCGATATTCACTATACGCATTACGGCCGTATGTGTCCGATTGAGACACCGGAAGGTCCGAACATCGGTCTGATCAACTCTCTGGCGTGCTATGCGAGAATCAATCAGTACGGATTTGTGGAGGCACCTTTCCGCCGGATCGATAAGTCGGATCCGGAGAACCCCGTTGTCACGGACGAGGTCCGCTATATGACAGCGGATGAGGAGGACCAGTATCATGTCGCGCAGGCGTCGGAACCGCTCGACGCGGAAGGCCATTTTATTCACAGGAATGTATCCGGCCGGTACCGCGAAGTGACACAGGCCTGGCCCCGCACGCTTTTTGATTATATGGATGTCTCCCCGAAGATGGTGTTCTCCGTCGCGACATCCCTGATTCCGTTCCTTCAGAATGACGACGCCAACCGCGCGCTGATGGGATCCAACATGCAGCGTCAGGCGGTGCCGCTTCTGACAACAGAGGCTCCTGCTGTCGGAACCGGCATGGAGGAGAAAGCGGCTGTTGACTCCGGCGTCTGCATGCTGGCAAGACGGAGCGGCAATGTCATTTCCGTTACATCGACGGATATTGCGGTCATGTCGGATGAAGGACAGGTGGACCGGTATCATCTGACAAAGTTTCTGCGCTCGAATCAGAGCAACTGCTACAACCAGAAGCCGATCGTCTCGAAGGGCGATCATGTGGAGGCGGGACAGGTGATCGCTGACGGTCCCTCCACAAAGAACGGCGAACTCGCGCTCGGCAAGAACCCGCTCATCGGATTTATGACCTGGGAAGGGTATAACTACGAGGACGCGGTACTTTTAAGCGAGCGGCTTGTGCGCGACGACGTCTATACTTCTGTTCATATTGAGGAATATGAGGCGGAGTCCAGAGACACGAAGCTCGGCCCCGAAGAGATCACAAGAGATGTCCCGGGCGTCGGCGACGAAGCACTCAAAGATCTGGATGACCGCGGAATTATCCGCATCGGCGCGGAAGTTCGTGCCGGCGATATTCTGGTCGGCAAGGTTACGCCCAAAGGCGAAACGGAACTGACGGCCGAGGAGAGACTGCTCCGCGCGATCTTCGGAGAAAAGGAAAGAGAAGTGCGCGATACCTCCCTGAAGGTCCCGCACGGTGAATACGGAATTGTCGTGGACGCGAAAGTGTTCACGAGAGATAACGGCGACGATCTGCCCCCGGGCGTTCATCAGTCCGTGCGTATCTATATTGCCCAGAAGAGAAAGATCTCCGTCGGCGATAAGATGGCCGGCCGTCACGGGAATAAGGGTGTTGTATCCCGCGTGCTCCCGATCGAGGACATGCCGTATCTTCCGAACGGACGTCCGCTCGATATCGTTCTGAATCCTCTCGGCGTTCCGTCCCGTATGAATATCGGGCAGGTTCTGGAGATCCACCTCTCGCTCGCGGCGATGGCGCTGGGATTCAATATCTCGACACCGGTCTTTGACGGCGCGAAAGAGATCGACATCCAGGATACGCTCGAGATGGCCAACGACTATGTCAATTCGTCATGGGAAGATTTCTCCGCCAAGTACAAGGATCAGCTGAATCCTGACGTCTATGCGTACCTGGGAGAGCACCTGGACCACAGGGAGCTTTGGAAGGGCGTCCCGATCTCCAGGGACGGCAAGGTTCTTCTGCGCGACGGCAGAACGGGAGAATACTTCGATGCACCGACAACCATCGGCCACATGCACTATCTGAAGCTGCATCACCTGGTCGATGATAAGATCCACGCCCGCTCGACGGGACCGTACTCACTCGTTACGCAGCAGCCTCTCGGCGGCAAAGCCCAGTTCGGCGGCCAGCGTTTCGGTGAGATGGAAGTGTGGGCACTTGAGGCCTACGGCGCTTCTTATACGCTTCAGGAGATCCTGACGATGAAATCGGATGATGTCGTCGGACGTGTGAAGACGTATGAGGCGATTATTAAAGGGGATAATATCCCGAGTCCGGGTATTCCCGAGTCATTCAAGGTTCTTCTTAAGGAGCTGCAGTCACTCGGTCTGGACATACGTGTACTTGATGAAAACCGCGAGGAAGTTCAGCTTAAGGAGTCAATCGACTACGGCGACACAGACTTCCGCTCCATTCTGGAGAGCGACAGCAGACGTTCCCGCTCCGATGAGGATTTCGCGTCCGCCGGCTTCATTCGGCAGAGATTCGACGAGGATTCCCGGCAGCTCGTGGACGATGAACCGGATCTTTCAGATGTCTATACCGATTCAGATGATGAATTCCTCGGTGTAGATTTTGACGGAGACGGAGAGGCGGATCTGTAAGAGAGTACACGCCCGAAACAGGGCATCCTGAAAGTTACATTCGCTTAAGGAGGAACCATGGCAGAGTTTTTCAGACAGCAGGAAGAATACAAGCCGACGACATTTGACGCGATCAAGATCGGACTTGCTTCTCCGGACAAGATCAGGGAGTGGTCTCACGGGGAGGTAAGGAAGCCGGAGACGATCAACTACAGAACGCTGAAGCCCGAAAAAGACGGTTTGTTCTGTGAGCGTATTTTCGGCCCGTCCAAGGACTGGGAATGTCACTGCGGTAAGTTTAAGAAGATCCGTTATAAAGGCGTGGTCTGCGACCGCTGCGGCGTCGAGGTGACCAAATCTTCCGTTCGAAGAGAGAGAATGGGGCATATCGAACTGGCTGCCCCGGTATCTCATATATGGTATTTCAAGGGCATCCCGTCGAGAATGGGTCTGATTCTTGACATGTCTCCGCGGACGCTCGAAAAAGTGCTGTATTTTGCAAATTATATTGTTCTTGACCCTGCGGATGCCGTCCCGAATCTGGACAAGAAGCAGATTCTTACGGAGAGGGAGTATCAGGAGGCGAGAGAAAACTACGGCTGGAATTTCCGCGTCGGAATGGGCGCGGAAGCGGTGCAGGAACTTCTCCGCGGCATTGATCTTGAGAGCGAGTCCGAGATCCTTAAAAAAGAGCTGCGCGAGTCGACAGGCCAGAAGAGGGCCCGCATTATCAAGCGCCTGGAGGTGGTGGAGGCGTTCCGGGAATCCGGAAACCGTCCCGAGTGGATGGTGATGGATGTCATTCCCGTAATTCCGCCGGATCTGCGGCCGATGGTGCAGCTGGACGGCGGCCGCTTTGCGACGTCCGACCTCAATGACCTGTACAGAAGGATCATCAACAGAAATAACCGTCTGAAGAGGCCTTTGGAGCTCGGCGCTCCGGAGATTATCGTCCGTAACGAGAAGCGCATGCTTCAGGAAGCGGTCGACGCGCTGATCGACAACGGAAGACGCGGACGTCCGGTTACGGGACCGGGGAACAGGGCACTTAAGTCCCTCTCCGATATGCTCAAGGGCAAATCCGGCCGTTTCCGCCAGAATCTTCTCGGAAAGCGCGTGGACTATTCCGGCCGTTCGGTTATCGTCGTCGGACCGGAGCTCAAGATCTACCAGTGCGGACTGCCGAAAGAGATGGCGATCGAGCTCTTCAAGCCCTTCGTTATGAAGGAACTTGTCCAAAGAGGGACCGCGCATAACATCAAGAGCGCCAAAAAGATGGTGGAGCGGCTTGAGACGGGCGTGTGGGACGTTCTCGAGGATGTGATTACGGAGCACCCGGTGATGCTGAACCGCGCGCCGACGCTGCACAGACTCGGTATCCAGGCATTTGAGCCGATTCTCGTAGAGGGCAAGGCGATCAAGCTGCATCCGCTTGTCTGCACGGCGTTCAACGCGGACTTCGACGGTGACCAGATGGCGGTCCATCTGCCGCTGTCGGTGGAAGCGCAGGCGGAGTGCCGGTTCATGATGCTCTCCCCGAACAACCTTCTGAAGCCGTCGGATGGCGGGCCGGTCGCGGTTCCGTCCCAGGATATGGTCCTCGGCATCTATTATCTGACGCAGGAGAGACCGGGAGCTCTGGGTGAAGGGATGCATTTTTCCTCTCTGAACGAAGCGATTCTGGCGCATGAGAACAAATACATCACACTGCAGTCGAGAATTACCGTGCGCGTCACGAAGACGATGCCGGACGGCACTTCTGTGAGCGGCAATGTGGAGAGCACCCTGGGAAGATTCCTCTTTAACGAGATCATCCCGCAGGATCTCGGCTTTGTCGACCGCACGAACCCGGAGGATTATCTGAAGCCGGAGGTCGACTTCCTGACCGGCAAGAAGCAGCTGAAATCGATCCTCTGGAAGACGATCAACCTGCACGGCGCGACGATCACGGCGGAAGTGCTCGACGCTGTCAAGGCGATGGGGTATAAGTATTCCACTCTCGCCGCAATGACGGTTTCCATCTCGGATATGACAGTGCCGGCTGAAAAGCAGCAGCTGATCGAGCAGGCGCAGGCGACCGTTGATAAGATCACCCGGAATTACCGCCGCGGTTTTATCACGAACGAAGAGCGCTATAAGGAAGTCGTGGACACCTGGAAGCAGACCGACCACGATCTGACGGAGAAGCTTCTTTCCGGACTTGACAAATACAACAACATTTTCATGATGGCTGATTCCGGAGCCCGCGGATCTGACAAGCAGATCAAGCAGCTCGCCGGCATGCGCGGACTGATGGCGGATACGACAGGTCACACGATTGAGCTGCCGATCACCTCCAACTTCCGTGAAGGTCTGGATGTTCTGGAGTATTTCATGTCCGCGCACGGCGCCCGCAAGGGACTCAGCGATACCGCTCTGCGTACGGCGGACTCCGGTTATCTGACCAGACGTCTCGTCGATGTTTCGCAGGAACTGATCATCCGCGAGATGGACTGCTCGGAAGACCGGGATGAGATCCCCGGAATGTGGGTCAGAACATTTGCGGACGGGCAGGAGGAGATCGAATCTCTTCAGGAGCGCATCACAGGACGCTTTGCCGCGCAGACAGTCTGCAACAAGGACGGGGACATCATTGTCAAGGCAAATCACATGATCACCCCGAGGCGCGCGGAGCGCATCGCGAAGGAAGGCGTGGATGAGAACGGGGATCCGGTCACAAAGCTGAAGATCCGGACCATCCTGACCTGCCGCAGCTCTCTGGGCATCTGCGTGAAATGCTACGGCGCCAACATGGCGACCGGCGAAGCGGTGCAGGTCGGCGAAGCTGTCGGCATCATCGCCGCGCAGTCGATCGGTGAGCCGGGCACACAGCTGACAATGAGAACGTTCCATACCGGCGGCGTCGCGGGCGGCGACATCACACAGGGTCTTCCCCGTGTCGAGGAGCTGTTTGAGGCGAGAAAGCCGAAGGGTCTTGCGATCATCACGGAGATCCCCGGAACCGTGCAGATTCTTGACAGCAAGAAGAAGCGCGAAGTTGTGATCACGGATGAAAATGCGCCCGAGGGAAGCAAGGAACACCAGAAGACATACCTGATTCCTTACGGATCGAGACTTAAGGTCCGCGACGGACAGTATCTGGAAGCCGGCGATGAGGTGACGGAAGGCTCCGTCAACCCGCACGATATTATGAAGATCCGCGGTACCAATGCGGTGCAGGATTATCTGCTCCGGGAGGTACAGAGGGTGTACCGCCTGCAGGGCGTGGACATCAACGACAAGCACATAGAAGTGATTGTCCGGCAGATGCTGAAGAAGGTCCGGATCGAGAAGGCCGGCGACACAGACTTCCTGCCCGGCTCGCTCATTGATTATCTGACATTCGAGAATATGAATGAAGAACTGATCAGCGAAGGCAAGGAGCCCGCCGAAGGGACACGCGTGGTGCTCGGCATCACAAAATCCGCTCTGGCCACGAATTCATTCCTCTCAGCCGCCTCCTTCCAGGAGACCACCAAGGTCCTTACGGATGCGGCGATCAAGGGAAAGATTGACCCGCTGATCGGTCTTAAGGAGAATGTCATTATCGGACAGCTGATTCCTGCCGGAACAGGACTTAAGCGCTATCGCAACGTCCGCCTTGACACGGACGATAAGATTGCTGTGCGCGATGATTTCGATGAGGAGGAAGAGCTTGAGTTTGAAGCAAACGGCTTCGAGGAGGGCGACACGGATCTTCTGATGGGAGAAGATATGGATCCTCTTTATGACGTGACCTCGGAAACGGAAGAAGAACACGAGGAAGCGAAAGACTCTGAGGAAGATGCAGTAGAAGCGTCTGAGGAGTAAAAGCTGCTGCCTGTTTGCAGGCGTACTCCCGGAAGACTCTGCGGATGCCCCGGAGACGTAAACGGAACACGCTGCAACGGTTTCGGATGAAAGAATTTAATAGAAAGAATTTAATAGAATAAAGACTTCATAAAAAGCCTCGGGAATTACGGCGTGCACATGCTGGCAGCTGTTCAGTTCCCGGGGCTTTTTTGCTGAACACGGAATTATCCGGATCTTCCTGTTTCATAGAAAATGCTTCCGGCAGGAACGAATCCTTCCTTCACCGGAATAGAATCATAAGTACAGCGTGAAGCTTTGAGCGCAGAATGTTTGCAAATCGAAGGATTTTAATATTTTAATCGTAAGATATTTATATAAATAGTAATTGAATTCGCAAACATGCCATGAGATAATAATTGCAGAAAACAGACAGGTGCAGGGAATGGGGAAACGGATGCCATCCCCGATTAAAAAGAGTGAGGGGGAGATATATGCCGGTAACAGAAGGAATGCTGTACTCGGGAATTGTGATCGGTGCCGCGGTGCCCGTGTGTGTGGCCGCGGTCGCGGGCAGCGGTTATACAAAAGAATTACTGCGGAGGAGACGCAGCGTCCGGCTCCGCAGGGGAGCCGACGCAGGAAAGAATGCTGCCCGCACCGCAAAGAATGCTGAAGACTGCATTTCTCATGCCGTCCGGAATGAAAAAAGTCAATGACAGTCCGGAATACGGAGAGGATGAAAGAGACATTGTTATTAAAAACAAAAGTGGTTGTGTATTTATTTTAAACAATCATACTGTTGATTCTGTAACAAAATTGGCGTAAAATTGCAATGAATACATTGCAATTTGATGAACTGCGGCGGTTTTTCAGAAGGCATGCATGAAAAGGTGCATAAAGGAAACGGGTCATCCGTCATAAAAACCTGCTTTCCGTCAGCCTTCCTGGATTTTGTCCTTCGGTTTCCTGATAATAGGGATGTATTCAAAAATCCTTGTGGAGAGCATAAGAACAGAAGTAGGAGGGAAGACATGAAAAGCACAAGAAGAAGTCTGCGGATTGTCACAGCGCTTTTTGCGGTGCTGTGTATGGTCATGGCGATGGCAGTCCCGGTACTGGCGGACAACGGGACGTCGAACGGTGCCGTTACGGCTGACAGAGACGGTATTCTTCAGGTAAGAGTGGTTTATACCAACGACAACAATGTGGAGTATACCATTCAGTCCGGAACCGGTTTTTTGATTAATGATACGACGATCATTACCTGCAATCACGTGGTGCACGTGGACGATGAAACAATGGAAGCGATCCAGAAGACCATCGCGCAGGATAAGACCTATGACAAGATTCTGAAGAAGCTGAAAGTCGTGATCAACGTCAACAGAGACGTGGAAGTAGACGCGAAGATATACAAGAACAGTGAAGAAGTCGACTATGCAGTTCTTCAGCTGACGGAAGGAAAACTGGAGACCAAGAGAGCCCTTCCGCTCCGCAAGACAGTCAATGTGGATCCCACAGAAGAATGCTATGCCCTCGGATTCCCGTGGACAGTCGGCGTCGGCAAGACATTCCAGACCTATACCAGCAGCGACGTGACGATTACCAGCGGCCAGGTCAACAAGATCGGTCAGTTCGTCATCAGCGGCAGTGTCATCGACTACGTGGTCAACAGCGCGGCGATCTCTTCCGGCAACTCCGGCGGCCCGCTCGTCGACGCGAACGGCAACGTCATCGGTATTGTTCAGGGAACGTTCAGAACGGACCAGTTTGACCCTCAGTACGGATATGCAATCGCCATCGACCAGATTATGGAGACACTGGATATCCTCGGCGTTGAATACACGTCTGCAACAGCCGAACCCGAACCGGAACCGGTAGATTCTGTCGTGGAATCGGTCGCGGAATCCGTCGCGGAATCCGTTGCGGAGCCAACCGTGGCACCTTCTGATTTCACCGCACTGAATAGTGCAATCGACGAAGCAGGAAAACTGTCCGCAGAGGAATATGATCTGGAGAACGAAAGCTATAAAACGGCTCTTTCCGAGGCGAAGGATGTAGCGGCCAATGCTTCTGCGACACAGAAGGAAATTGATGACGCTGCCAAGAAGCTTTCCGCTGCAATGACGGATCCGCAGCTTAAGAAAGCGGAAACACCGAAAACCGGCGGATTAAATCCGCTTGTGATCGCAGCGATCGCAGCGGCACTGCTCCTCGCGATTATCCTGATCGTGCTTCTCACCAGAAAGCCGAAACAGCCGACATACACACCGCCGGTGAACACACCGCCGACGCCTCCGGTTCCCCCCGTACCTCCGGTATCTCAGGGACAGACTCCGCCGCCGGCGCAGTTTAACGGATACAGAGGCGGCAATGAGACTTCCATTCTCAGCAACGCCGGAGAGACGACGGTTCTCAACCAGGGTTCCAATGAGACGACGGTTCTCAACAGCAACAGATCCTACGGCTCCCTGATCCGCAACAAGACCCGCGAGACCATTACGATCTCCAAGGCCTCCTTCCGGATCGGCAGAGAGAGAAGCAAGGTTGATTACTGTGTCTCGGACAACACGGCTGTCGGACGCCTTCATGCGATCATTGTTTCCAAGAACGGTGAGAGCTATATCGTTGACCAGGACAGCACGAATGGAACATCTGTCAACGATGTCAAGGCATCTCCGAGAGTGGAGACCAAGCTCCGCAACGGCGACAAGATTTCGCTCGCAGATGAGGAGTTCACCTTCAACGCTCTGTAATTTTTTGAAAGGCATCGGGCAGGTGCTTGGTGAAGCACCTGCCCTTTATAGACTCACAATGAAGGACGATCTTTCTGCGAAAGCGGAAAACCTTACGCGTTCGCATGATTCGATCGTTCTTCCTTTTTTCGTTTTTTGGTGCCCTTCCGTTCCAAAAGGAAAGACCTTCAGTGAAGCCGGCCGGTTCCGGAAAGGCAGGCAGAAGCACAATAACAGCCGGTTTTGGCAGCAATTTTACATTGCGGGAACAGTATTCATATGACATTTCTTACAGCAACGAACACCGATATCGGTACGAGAAAGAAAACAAACCAGGATTCCATGCTTGTGATGCAGGCCGACACGATCCGGGGCAGAGTGGCGTTTGCCGCCATGTGCGACGGAATGGGAGGTCTCGCCAAAGGAGAAGTGGCGAGTGCGGCCATGGTCCGCTCTCTGGAGGCATGGTTTATGCATCAGTTTCCGGCTCTTCTTGAACAGGGAGGCGGTGAGGCGGATCTGTTTGCACAGTGGGGCGGACTTGTGGACGATACAAACCGCCTGATCGCGAATTACGGTCGGGATCTTCATGTGAATCTGGGTACGACCTGCGCGGCGGTTCTCATTATGGAAGGCCGCTACTATATCATGAATGTGGGGGATTCCCGCATCTATAAGATCTCGAACGGTACATATCTTCTGACGAAGGATCAGAGCTATGTGCAGCGTGAGATCGACAATGGGAGGATGACGGAGCAGCAGGCTCTGACAGATCCCCACCGAAGCGTACTCCTTCAGTGCATTGGAGCGAGCAGCGATGTGTATCCCGATTATTACACGGGCGACGCGGGACCGAATGAGGTCTTCATGCTCTGCTGCGACGGATTCCGGCATGTCATACTGCCGGAGGAATTCTATCAGGCATTCTACCCTCCGTACATGACGACACGGGAGTTTATGGAACAAAGGATCATGGAAGTGATCCGGCTTAACATCGAAAGACACGAGGATGACAACATATCTGCCATCCTGATCAAGATAAATGACTGAGGCAGAGGAGGCGATATAAGATGCTGGAAGTTGGGACTCTGCTGGACGGTAAATATAAGATCCTGAATGAGATTGGCCACGGGGGAATGAGCGTGGTCTATCTGGCGCTCAATGAGCGTGCCAACAAAACATGGGCGGTGAAGGAGGTCCGGAAGGACGGCGGCAATGACGACGAGGTCGTAAGCCAGGGCCTTGTCGCGGAGACGGAGATGCTCAAAAAACTCTCCCATCCGAATCTTCCCGCCATCATCGACGTGATTGACCGGGAAGACAGCTTCATCATTGTCATGGACTACATTGAGGGGCGGAGCCTTCAGGACGTGCTGAATCACAGCGGACCGCAGGACCCGGATACGGTCGTTGAGTGGGCAAAACAGCTCTGCGATGTGCTGGGGTATCTGCACAGCCGCAAACCCCCGATTATTTACAGGGATATGAAGCCGGCCAATGTGATGCTGCGCCCGAGCGGACAGGTAGCACTCATTGACTTCGGCACGGCGCGCGAATATAAGATGACAAGCCAGGGAGATACCACCTGGCTTGGTACCCGCGGATATGCGGCGCCGGAACAGTTCGGCGGACAGGGGCAGACGGACGCCCGGACGGATATCTACAATCTGGGCGCGACTATCTATCACCTTCTGACCGGGTACAGCCCGGCGGACACGCAGTTTGTGATCTACCCGCTCGGCCAGCTCCGCCCGGAACTTGCCGGGTCAGGCATCGAGAAGGTAGTGACAAAATGCTGCCAGCCAAAACCCGGGGACCGCTACCAAAGCTGCGCCGAACTCATGTATGCGCTCGACCACGTTCATGACGAGGATGACGTGACAAGAAAGTCGAGGAAGCGGAAGTGGGCTGCATTTTTAGCAGCATGCTGCCTCATGGCGGCGGGACTTGCAGGTATGGGCATTTTCCGCAAACTGGAGAATGACACCCGAAACAGGAGCTATGACGCGCTGCTCGCCGAGGGCAGGAGCCATGCGGATGACATTACGTATATGGCGGAGCGGTATCAGCAGGCGATGGATTTAAAACCCGCGGATCCGAAGGCGTACAACGAGATGCTTGATAATCTTATCCGCAACAACGTAAAGAGTGAAGGCAATGACTTTACCACGGATGAGAGGACTTCCTTCCGGCAGGCGATCGACCACTCCGCGCCGACGAGGAGCGGCACGTCCAACCTGTCAATTCTGAGAAACGAGGATAAGCGGGAGCATGACCAGCTTCTGTTTACCCTGGGGCAGTATTATTTCTCCTACTGTACGAATGCACAGCAGGATGCGTATAACACCATGACGGAGATTTCGGACAGCGAGACGCTGGACGATACGCAGAGGAAGATCCGGGATACGATTATTAATCTGTCCGATTACTCTGTAAAGCTGAACCAGAGTGCCACTTCATTTGCGGACTACAAATACAGTTACAGCGGGCTGTGGGAAAAGCTCTATGATCTGGCACACGATCCCGCGGCGGTTGACAGCAACACGGGCGGAGACGCCTTCTCACTTGCCATCTACCGCATGGTCACATCCCAGCTGACAACGAAGATCCGGAATTATGTCGAAGGCGGGGTCGGGCAGGATGAGATGAACGAGGTATTGGATGCCGCCGAGACCTACGCAAACGGCAAGATGAAAGATGACAGCCAGTTTATCCGGGATCTGGCACAGGAGGTGCTTCAGGGCGTGGGACGCGCCCGCGAGGCGATTTCATCGAACTTCGACAGCGCGGTGGCAATTAACGAGATGCCGGAGGCGGAAACCGCCTTTGATGACGTAAATGAAGAGCCGGAAAGTACGCCGGAAGAAATACCGGAAGTCATACCGGCAGAAGAGACGGCAGATCAAACCCCGAAAAGTGCGGATGAGAAAGACGCGGAAGGAGCGTCGGAAAAACCTGCTGAAGAAACGAAGGAATCTGCCGCGGAGGAATCCGCGGGAGAGGCAAAGCAGGGGGCAGCGGAAGATATGAATGCAGGGACTTCGGAAGAATCCTCTTCTGAGGCTGCGTCTTAAGGAAGGAGGGAGCATATGGAACAGATTAACAGAGCTCTTGACTTCTATAAGCTCGGTTTCAGGATCAGTATGATCGCGGCGATTCTGGGCTTTGCACTGGCTGTATTCTTCTTCTTCCGTTTTAACATCCGCGGGATCTTCCAGCTGATGACCGGACGGGCGAAAGCAAAGACGGTAAAGAATCTCGAGGAGCGGAACGAGAAAACCGGAAAGCTCCGGGATGACCCGTTCGATCTTGACTCCGAAGAACTGGGGGAGGCCCCGAGCGGATCACTGGCAAAGAAACAGGGGTTTTCCAGAAAAAAGCGTTCCGGCAATACCGGGAGTTTTGCCATTCCAGGCGACGCGGTCCCCGTAAAAGCGGAAGTGCCTGCGGAGACGCCGCCGGAGGAGAAGCCGGATTCCGGCGCGGATGCGGTCCCGGTATCACACAAAGATACGGACGCCGGGACAGATGTGAAAGAGGCATCTCAAAAGAGCGGAGAGTCCGCTGCGGATGTGGTTCCGGCAGCCCAAAAAGATGCAGACTCCGAAGTGGAAGTCGGAGCGACGGAGGAGCTCAGCAGGCTGTCGGTAAAGCCCACGTTCCGCATTATTGAGGATATTGTCGTCATACACACCGACGAACTCATTATATAAACAGCAGCGGGTCTTTTGTTATTTGCTGCGGAAGGATTATGCACTCTGTTATTTCGGATGGAGAGACAAGGAGCAGGTTATGAAAAAGAATCTGACAGAGGCAGGAAAGCGATTATTGGCATTTCTATGTGTACTGGCGATGCTGATCACGCTGGTCCCGTATGAGGCATACACTGTCTATGCGGAGGAGAACGGAAAAGAAGCGTCTCCGAAAACAGAGGCGGAAAGCGCCCCTGTTGTTGAGCCGAAGGTGATTGCGCCGGAGGTGATTGCCCCGGAACCCCCGAAAGCGGAGCAGCCGGCACCGGCGCCCGCCGAAGCACAAAAGCCGGCGGAAACACCGAAGTCGACGGAAGCGGCAAAGGCAGCGGAAGCACCTAAACCGACGGAGGCTCCGAAGACAGAGGGGGCAAAACCCACAGAAGCTCCGAAGGACGCTTCAAAGGACGGACCGGCGCAGCCGGCACAGGACGCAGCGAAGGAGACTGCGCCTGCTTCGGATGCGAAAAAGGAAAATGCAGCCGCTCCGTCACCGACCCCGGCAGTGAAAGCAGAGGAAAAGGACAAGGCGGGCGGCGATGCCGCCAAAAATGACAAAAAGACAGTTAAGAAAGAAGCTAAAAAGGCGGAGAATGATGTTGACATAACCGTCACATTCATGAACGGCAGCGAGTCTGCCGGGACCGCGCATATTACCGATTCCGACCATGCGACCTTTGCGGAGATCACAAAGCCGGACCCGGGAGAAAAAGAGGGACATTCCTTCGTTGGCTGGGGATTGGAATCAGCCGATACGGAACCGGTTGCCAATGATTACAAATTCGAGGCAAATAAGACGCTTCATGCCATATGGAAAGCAATAAGCTACAAGGTAACTTACGATTCCCAGGGCGGCGAAGCGGTCCCTGAGGCGTCCGTGGAGTACGGAAAGCCGGTTTCCCTGCCCAAGATCACGAAAGACCATGCAGAATTTCAGGGATGGCTCTATGAGGGGGCAGTTGTTGATTCTCTCTCGATGCCTGCAAAAGAAATCACCCTTACGGCGTCCTGGAAGAATGCTTATATCGTGACATACCGGAAGGAAAGCGGCGGCGATATCATCAAGACGCAGAATGTGACCTATGAATCGGAGGGCGCATCTGTGACGGTCTCCCGGCCGGCGGATCTCGAGGATCCCTCAAAGACCGGTTATGATTTCGCAAAGTGGAGTTATGGTTCGGGCGACGAATTCAAGTTCGGCGAGACGACGATTTCCGGTGACACGGATGTGTATGGGACATTCACCGCGAAGAGCTATACGGTCTCCTTTGACGCGAACGAAGGCACGGGGACCGCTCCCAATGTGAATGTCACGTATGATGCGCCGTGGGATTTTGAGGAACAGAGCAAGCTCTTTGAAAGAGAAGGCTACACATTTGACGGCTGGAAATGGAATGATACAGCCATTGAAAGCAAGGGCGAAAAGTGGAGCATTGATACGTCCGATGCAATCACCCTGAAAGCACAGTGGAAGGCGATCAAGTACACCGTCGTCTTTAACGGCAACGGCAGCACATCCGGGGAAATGAGCGAGCAGGAACTCACTTATGACGAAGAGACCTCCCTCACTTCCAACACATTCGGGAAATACGGCATCGAATACAAATTCTTCGGTTGGAATACTGAGGAAAACGGAGGCGGAAAGTGGTATGCGGACAAGCAGACTGTAAAGAATCTCTGCAAGGAGGCGGGGGAAAAGTTCAACCTGTACGCACAGTGGTACGACGTCGGCAAGCCGAAGATCACCAATGCATCTTCCACGCCTGTCAGTATGGGAATGCACTCCATATCGTACACCTTTAAGGTAGAAGACGGCGAGGGCGGAACCGGCGTGGATCCGAATTCCATTGCCTACATTATCTCGATGTCCGATCTGGACGAGGAAGCCCTGGCAGGAAGAACGGACTGGATTTCGGTAGGAGTCGATAACTACAATGCGGCTGACGGTTCAGCTACATTTACGGTTTATGCCCCCAAAAAGGGAATTGTCTACGTGAAGGCGGCGGACAAGGCGGTAAAACCGGACAAGGCTTCCATCGAAAGTCCGGATGATGTGATTACATTTGTTGAGAACGGCAACGTCTCCTATGATAAGCAGAGAGCACTGGTCGTTGAGAATATAGCTCCTTCTGTTTCCTGTACGGCGGACAGCTCCGATGCGAAGAAGAATCACACCGTCTCATACTCCGTAGATGACGCGGTGAATGAAGGAGATGAATCTTCCGGCATCAAGGAAATCGTTCTGCATCTTAAAAAGGGCGGACAGGACGCGATCTCACCGGTTTATCTGAAGAAAGGGGACAATCCGCCTAAAAATCTGCAGGAGATTGATGAGATCATTAAGATATCGGGCAATTATACATTTGCTGAAGATACTGCCAAAAATCTGAATGGTGAATACGATCTCACAGTGACGGCCACGGACTACTGCGGCAATTCCACTACGTCGGACGTTGTTAAACTGGTCTTTGACAATACAGCGCCGGTGGTTCATATGGAGATGCTGCAGATACCGACGACCAAGGAAGATGGGTTATCCTATTTCAGAGAGGATAACGCTTCTCTTAAGATCACAATTTCGGAAGATTTCGGCAAAGTGGATGAAAGCTTCTCGGTCAAGGCAGGCAGCATAGAGAAGGGAAGCGCGGATTTCGGGAAAGCGGACGACGGGAAGAGCTATTCGCTGACGTTCGATGCAGCAGAAAACGAAGACGGACTCGTGAATATCACCGTTTCCGGGCTTAAGGATACCGCGGGAAATGCTTCTTCAGCAGCTGACCTGACTGTCAATGACCGGCTTAAGAAAGGGAGCGGGGACAGCCTTGCGGCTTCCTTCCATCTCGATAAGACCGCTCCAAAACTGACAAAGGTCGAGACGGCGGATCCCGGGAATCCTTATACTGAGAACGGCGGAACGGTCTACTATTACAACAAAGATGTAGCTGTTACATTTACGGTTGAGGAGGAGAATCTTCTTGAACTGAAATATGCCTATGACGGTGTGAACGGCGCGGAGAGCAAGAACTGGACAGAAGGGACGGAAGTGAAACTCAGCGCAGAAGGGTTATACCGGAATATCCGTCTCCGGGGCTGTGACAAGGCGGGAAATCCGCTGGCAACAGACCTTTCGGGTGAAGGTGAGAACGGCGTGAAAACCTCCTCGGAAGTGTTTGACGAACCTTCCGGCGGGAAGAGAGGAATCGCTGCGATGGTCTGCGATAAGATCATCGACAGAACACCCCCTAAAGCGGTGATCACATACCCGTCCGGATCCTTCCTGTACGGAAGTGGCGACAAGAATGCCGGTGAAGTCGGAGCCGCTTATTTCAACAAGAATATAGGGGTTGCGATCGCATTTAGCGACACATACGCGGAGACGGCGTCCACGCCGCTGGATCCGGGCAAGTTATTTGCCGGGCGGAACGGCAGCGCTTCCGCGATTCCGGCGAGCGGCACGTACAGCAACACGATCAGCGCGGACGGTGTTTATGATTACACGGCGTACGGGACAGACCGCGCCGGCAATCCTCTGACGGTCGTGGAAAAAACACCTGCGGATGCATCCGATATGGATGAGGTGAATCCGGAGAAGACATACACGACGGAGAAGTGTGAGAGCGCTTATACGGCGAAGTTCAAGCTGATCCGCGACACGGTTGCCCCGCAGTTCACGCTCAGCTTCCCGGCTGTGAATGCGTCTAAGAATGAGACCGTCGAGGGGACGACCGCGTACTACGGATCGGCGAAGACGGCTGCATTTTCCGTCACAGAGACGAACTTTGACAAAAACAGGATCGGAGCGGACTCCATCACGGATACGAAGGACCAGCTCTACAGCAATGTGACCCTCTCCTACAAGAATCCGGAGGGCGGCGCCAATTCCAAAGGAAGCGGAAACTACTCCGTCGGCATGGGAACGGACGGCGTATACGCCTTCGCCATCAGCGGCGAGGATAAAGCGGGCAATAAGCTTGTCCAGAGCGGTACGGAAAAAGGGAAGAGCGGATACCAGGCGACGGTCAGTGCCGGGGCAGGCAAGTGGTGGACGCACTACAAGGTTCTTGATACGAAGAAACCGACTGCGACGCTGACGGTGGATGATTTCTACAAGGTGGTGATGTCCGCGTCCGGCAACGCGCCGAATTCCTCGGATTATCCGTATCAGAAGAAAAAGACCGCGAAGGTAACGATTAAGGGCAAGGATAATTCGCCGATCAATATCATCTATGATATTGATTCCAAGGTGAACAGCAACGACGCCGAATACCGTGATTCGAAGTACGCGAACAACCGCTCCGTCTCGAACACGATGAAGGGGGAGCAGGAGTTTTTCATCAAGAACATCCGGATCATGGACCGCGCCGGCAACAAGATCAGCCTGAATAAGACGAGCCACATCTACCTCGATGTGACGCCGCCCACGAACCAGATCGACAAGCCGCAGGCGACGATCAAGGCGACGACGGCTGTGACGAGGAGATCGGCAGATGGAAGGGATCTCTTCAACAAAGCCGTCACATTGAAGCTCACGGTCAGGGACCCGAACCCGAAGACGAAGAGCGCGGGCCTGCAGGACGTCTTCTACACCGTGAAGGTGGACGGCAAGACGCTGACAAACGCGAACCCGGTTCACAATATGGGAAATGAAGCCGCGAAGACCGTCGGCGGAAATACCGAGCTGACCTATGAGTGGACGTACAACCTGACGATCCCCGCGAACGCGGCGTATGAGTCCAACAACATCGAGGTCGAACTGTGGGCGAAAGATAAAGCCGGGAATGAATCCAACAAGCAGCTCGGCGGCGTCTATAAGTTCGGCATTGACACGATCGGACCGCAGATCACGGTGACCTACGACAACAATTCGGCGCAGAACGGGAAGTACTTCAAGGCGAACCGGACCGCGACCGTCACTGTCATCGACCGCAATGTGGACGACGGGAAGATCCGGATCACGACGCAGGTCCCGGTCCCTTCGGGCTACAGCTACACGGCCGGCGGCAATGTCAACGGCAACAGTGACATCTGGAAGAAGACGCTCAGCTACGCCAGTGACGGAAACTATACGCTGAATATCTCCGGAACGGACGCGCTCGGCAACCCGGCGACCGTGAAGTATGAGGGCACAGCCCCGCAGGATTTCATTGTCGATAAGACGGCGCCGGTCATTGAAATCACGTTTGATAACAATGATGTACGGAACGAGAAGTATTATAAGGCGGACCGGACGGCGACGGTCACGATCAGGGAGCACAACTTCGACGGCAGGGCGACGGCCGAGGTCACCGCTTCCAATGAGAGAGATCCGCAGCCCGATGTTCCTGGAATGAGCAGCTTCAGCTCTTCGGGCGATATCAGGACAGCGACCATAGACTTTACTGAGGAAGGAAAGTATACCATTACGGTCAATTACACCGATATGGCCGGAAACCAGGCCCAGACGGTGACCGTGGGAGAGTTTGTGATCGATAAGACGGCTCCGACGCTCGAGGTGATGGACAAGTCCATCGAGAATAAGGCCTACAACGGGGAACTCCGTCCTCGTTTCAATGTTGACGATACCTACTATGATCCGAACCAGGTGACCTATAAGCTCACCGGCAGGAGAAAGTCCGACGGGACGAAGATCTCGATTAATATCCCGCAGGATCCGTTCGGGGGAATCATTACGCTCTCCGATTTCCTGATGATCAAGGACTTTGATGATATCTACGATCTCACGCTGACGGCTGTCGATATGGCGGGCAACTCGACTTCTAAGAACGTGAAGTTCTCTGTCAACCGTTTCGGATCCAATTTCTATTACGGTGACGAGGCTTCCGAGAAGCTTTCCACCGAGCAGTACTACACCAACAGCCCGGATGATTATGTGATCGGCGAGCAGAACGTCAACGCGGTTCTTTCGAGAACGATCACGGTATTCCGGGACAGCCAGGGGACGGAACTCAAGGAGGGAACCGATTACACGGTCACTGAGAAGGAAAGCGCGATCGGGCACGAGTATCTCTACACGCTGAAGGCATCGCTCTTTGAGGCGGAAGGCAACTACAGCATCGTTGTCCAGTCCAAGGACGAAGCGGGCAACACCAACACGAACAGTTCGGTCAAGGACGAGAAAGAGACGAAGGCGGTTCCGTTCGAATTCGCGGTGGACGTCACACAGCCGACCAATGTGATGACCGGTGCCGACGCGTCGAAGAAACGGTTCCAGGCATCCGAGCTTCCGGTGGAGATTGACTTCAGTGACAATATGGCGATTTCGAAGATCGAAGTGCTCTACGGCATTGTGAAGGACGGCACCGACATCGTCGATGAGCCGGACTATCCGATCATTCTCGAAGGGGAAGAGCTGAAAAAGCATCTGGAAGAGAACGGGCCGAAGATCGAAGTCGTCTTTAAGGACCGCGGTTCCGAGACACAGTTCGTCGTTGCCAGGACGTATGACGCGGCGGGCAACCAAAGTAATGAGTATCGCTGGGAAGCGGTCGTATCCGCGAGCAGAATGGCCCTGTTCTTTGCGAACAAGCCGCTCTTCTACGGTTCGATCGGCGGCGGTATCGGCATACTGGCACTGATTCTGGCACTTCTGGCCAAGAAGAAAAAGAAAAACGGAAAAGAGGCTGCATAGCAGCCGGATGACAAGGGAAACGCTGCTCCGGTATGGGCCGGCGGCAGCGTTTCCTGTAAAAAGAGATCCTTTTTGAAACCGCTTAAGCCGGGCATCGGGATGATCCGGCCGGCATATTAAGGGAACGGGCTTACAGAAACCATGCTTCAGACGGGCGAAATCATAAACGGCACATACCAGGTCATGCAGGAGATCGGGCGGGGCGGAACCGGCCAGGTGTGGCTTGCTTATCACCATCATCTGCGGAAATATGTCGTTCTGAAGCGGATTGCGGTTTCCTCCGTGAATACGGACGTTCTTCGCACGGAGACTGATATTCTGAAAAATCTGCACCACCCGTATCTGCCGCAGGTCTATGACTTCGTCGAGCGGAGCGGAGAGGTGTTTACAGTGATGGATTATATAGAGGGATATGATCTGTCCCGGTACGGTTTCGGAAGCCGGGTCTTTCCGGAGGCCCTGATCCGGCGCCTTCTCACGGAGATGGGGGAGGTCCTCACCTATCTTCATCATAACCGTCCGCGCATCATCCACAGCGACATCAAGCCGGAAAATATTATTCTGAAAAATGACGGTCATCTGTGCCTGATCGATTTTAACATCTCTCTGGATGCGGAAAATGAGTCTGTCCGCGGCTTCAGCCGGTATTTCGCCTCCCCCGAGCAGATCACCCAGGCGGAGAACGCCTCCCGCGGGATCCGTACGGCGGACCGCCTGGATGCCAGGACAGATGTGTACAGTACCGGCGCGACATTTTACTACCTGCTGACGGGGATCAGGCCGAACGGCGTCGACCGGGTTCAGCCGCTCATCTCTCTTCGGCCGCCCGGTTACTCGGAGGGGCTTCTGCGTGTGATTGACAGGGCGATGGCGTGGAACCGGGCTTCACGCTATGCTGACGGCAGAAAACTGCTCGCCGCGGTCAACAAACTGAAGATGGAGGATAATGAGTGGAGATCCTACGTCATGCTGCGCGCAGCCAGCTGGATCCTGAGCGCGGTCTTTGTGGCGGGAGGAGCCTTCTGCCTGCTGCACGGCCTGCGGATGAAGATCCGGGAAGGATATCTGGATCAGCTCCGGGAGATCCGGTCCGCGGTGGAGCGCGGCGACGATGAGGACGCGGAGGACCGGATGGATGCATTTTTGAACAACCGGGATTATGACGCAATCCGAAAAGCCAATCCGCAGGACGCCTATTATATCTATGACGCAATCGGGTCCATCTGCTTCAGGCGGGATGCTTACGGGGAGGCGGAAGATGCCTACCGGGAAGCTCTCCGGATCATTCAGGGAGCGGAAATTGACGCATTTCCGCAAAAGACGGAGGATCTCACGAATACCTATCTGAACCTCATTGTATCCGCCGCAAAGAACCGGGATGTGACGGAAGCCGCCAGATTCCTCGCGGAGGCGGAGCGCGAGGGGGCCGGAAGCCGCAGCCTCCTGCTGGCAAAAGCGGAACTTTCTTACGCGGAACAGGATTATGACGGCTGCATCGGCACCCTCACGGAGTATCTGGAAGAACCGCTTACGGACACACAGGAGGCGGACGCGTGCCTTCTGGGATACCACGCCGCGTCGGCTAAGGGGGACAAACGCTCAGCTGTTTCCTACCTTACCCGGATGGAGCAGCGGTCTTCCGGCGCATATTACAGGAGACAGGCAGCGGCGTCGCTCTATGCCTTCTCCGGCGACACATCCTTTGACGAGACGGAAAGAACGGCGTTCAAGGAGCAGGCGGTCGGTATATACAGGGACCTCTATACAAGGAGCGGATCGGAAATGATCGACGCGGTCAATTACGCCATGGTCCTTGAGATGGACGGGGACGGAAGAGGGTGCTATGACATCGTCAATCCGCTGATCATGCAGGGAGAGACGGACTACAGGCTGTATATGCTGCGCGCATTTGCCTGCGAGGATCTGAAAGACACGGCGAGGGCGAAGGAAGACGCCGGGAAAGCCCTTGAACTCTATGAGGAGCAGAGCTCCTCATATGGGGAAGAAGACAGGGATGCATTTTCGAGACTGCGCTCTATCATGAGAGAATAATGGGGGGACGGAAGATGGATTCACAAAGCTGGATGATAACCGGATGGGTGCTGCTTGGGAGCGGTGTGGCGCTTTTTGCCCTGACACAGGTTCTTCTCGCGTGGAAAAAGAGAGAGATGGAACTGCGTGACCAGCCCCCTGTCTCTTAGCTGCAGAGATGTTTGTGGGACCCGGGAGAACTGCAGCCTGAAAAAGTCGCGGCTCCTTTTTCGAAGCCGCATGTGCGGCCGCAGCTTATGAGCCGGGAGCGAAGCGGATGGTGAAGGACCGTTTTATCAACGCGGGAGGATTTGAATGATGGATATGAGAAGGAAACTGTTATTGGGGGCAGCAGCCGTTCTGTCGGCAGTGATCGTGTTCTGTGTTGTATTTTATGTATTGACCGGTTCCAATGAGAAGCTCTATACGAAGCGGGTATCCGAGGCGAAAGAGTACTTCCTCGACGGTAATTATGAAGAATCCGTTCTCGCGTACAAGGAGGCCATCCGGATCATTCCCGAGAAGGCGGCAGCATACTCGGGCCTGGCCCAGGTCTATGACAAACAGGGGTATAAGAATCTTGCCATTCTTCAGATCCAGGAGGGAATTACGGCGACAAACGGAGATCCCGGGCTCAAGCAGATGCTTGTTACCTATGAGAGCATCCTGAACGGTCCGGTTTCGGTGCAGGATGAAGGTGTCAAAGTCATGACCCAGTCGGAGGAACCGGAGCTTCTGACCCAGCTTTTGAATTATTATTCGGTCAGTACGTATGCCGACTATCTTAAAACTCACGAAGTCATTGAGAAAAAAATCGGGGAGGACGGCAGCATTGTGCTCCGCCACACGGGATTCGACGCGGAATTCCGCTATTATAATACGCCGTATCAGCCGCAGGCTGTTGTGAACGGCAGCATCAGCCCGAACGGCGCGCCCTCCGAAATTGTTGTGAGCAAAGCTCTCCGGCTCTTCAACGCGAGTGAGCCGCTCACATATGAGGAGCTGACCCGGATGGATGTGCAGGATCCGGTCATGACGGCCAACCTGATCACGTTTACGTACGCAGGGTCGGAGATCGCAATTGAGTGCAACGAGGAAGGCATGATCGATGAGGACTCGCAGGCGGTGATCCGCCCGGCTGTCTCTCTCGGACAGGAGCAGAAGGACCGCACGCACGTGACGGGGACTGTCATCAACGCGCAGAACAAGAACGGCATCGGCGATGTGACCCTGACGTTTTATCGGGGGGATACACAGGAGTCGAATGTTGCCGGGACAGCTGTAACCGCAGAGGACGGATCCTATGAGATCTATCTGGCGCCCGCGGACTATACGGTCATACTGGTCTGTGAAGGTTTTGCGGACCTTGAGCAGAATCTGTATGTGGGCGGATATGCGGATGAACTGTCGCAGGATTTCATCATGTCCGCAAACGCGGATTCCGGGGAGATCCGCCTTGTGATGACGTGGGGATCCTATCCGATCGACCTCGATTCCTACCTGATCGGAACGGCTTCCACGGGAGAGGACGTCTTCATCAATTTCCAGAATCCGGTTGCGGAGGCGGACGGAAAAACGGCGGCGGAACTGGATCTCGATGATACGGACGGATTTGGTCCTGAGACAATCACGATTTACGACACGAAGGGAACCTACGATTACGCGATCTTTGATTTCATGAATACCGGAGAAATCGGTGTCGCAGAGGCTTCCGTTACCGTGTATTATCCGGACGGCAGTTCAGACGTCATCAATATGAGTTATGATGACGGACAGTACAATACATGGAATGTCCTGCACATCGAGGACGGAAAAGTGACAATTGTGGATACGCTTGAACTGAACAATGCTTCGGCCAGCAATAAGTCCTGAAGAGGTGTCATTTAATGCTGACAGTCATACTTGTGATCACAGCCATACTGTTCAGTTCCCTCTTTATGATTCTTGAGGGAAAAAAGGCGCAGAAACACAGATTGCGGCAGGACCGCGCCGCCGCCCTCCTTCTTCGGGAACAGCTTCTTACAAGAGCGATCAAAGGAGAGGACGGAGGGGGCCGGTACTTTCCTGTCCTGTTCCTGTCTTTTGAGATGGACGGATCGCAGGAGTTTGCCTTCCCCGCGGAGCAGGGCGTCCGGATCGGAAGAGACCCCGGAGAAAATGAGATCAGTATCCGCCACCCGTATGTCTCGGGAAGACACTGCTGTGTATACATGGCGGACGGGCGGATCTGCCTTGCCGATCTCGGATCCGGCAACGGGACGTTCGTCCGTCGCGGGATAAGAAAAACACGAATCCGTCAGATAACGGACTTAAGAGACGGGGAATCTTTCTTCGTCGGGAATATCCGTTTCCGCGTACGCGCAAAAGTATATGACGCGGCTTATCTTACCTGAACGGTACGGAGAAATAATATGATTCTGATGATCTACAACGAGGAGGTTCTCCATGAGATCCTCCTTCCCAATGTCTATGATACGGATTATCCGGTCCTTCTTTCCGGCGGCACCTACGCGCTGCGGCGGGATCTGACGCTCCGCCTCGAGCGGACGGAAGAGGGGTGGTTTCTCCATGCGGCGGAGGATGAATATGAGATCCACGCAGCGCACCGGGTCGTACAGACACATCGCTTCGCGGATGAAGATCTGATCAGGATCGTGACGCCGTTCAAGGAGAAACTCTATATATTGTCATCCTTCGATGAGACGCGGTTTCTTTCGACCGGGAAGTATGACCTCACAGGTCTTGCTGAGATCAGCATCGGGCGAAATGTCTCCTCCGTGATTTCCTACCGCTTTCTCGGTCTTGTATCCCAGTCGCATGCAGTACTTTCCAGGCGCGGAAATGCCTGGTATATCACCGATTTCAGCAAGAACGGTGTCTTTCTTGACGGGAAAAGAATGCGGGGAGAGAGGCGGCTTTCTTTCGGAGACCGGATTGACCTGTTCGGCCTTATGCTTATGTATATGGGGCAGTATCTGCTTGTCGGCGTACACTGCGGCGAGATCCATATTGATGAATCCCGGCTGATTCCGGCGGATATTCCGGTGATTGACCGCTCACGCCTTCTTGAGCAGCCTCCGAAAGAGGAGGAATATTTTAACCGCTCTCCCAGGAACCTGCCGGTTCTTTACAGCCAGCCGGTGGAGATTGAAGGACCGCCCGCTCCCCAGGTCGAGAAGAAGAAACCTGTTTATATGGTAATCGGCCCCGCCTTTACCATGGCCATTCCCATGTTTCTTGGCTGCCTCATGATGGTGATCGCTTCGCGGATGCGGGGAAGCACGTCCGGCGTATTCATGTATACGGGTCTGGTGACGGCACTTGGCGCCGCCGCCGTCGGAACGGTCTGGGCCGTGCTCAATATGAATTACAATCAGGAGGAGAGCCGCCGGAATGAGGAGGCCCGTTTCAATGCCTACAGCAACTATCTGATTGAAGCCGCGTACCGGCTCCGTGCGGAATACCAGCATAATGTGCAGGCGATGCACGCCATATACCCTTCGGCAGAGACCTGCGCGTCGTACACGCGGTACACGCCGGAACTATGGAACCGCAATCCGTCCCACGCGGATTTCCTCTACGAGCGCGTCGGGGTGGGGGACGCGCCGTTCCAGGTGGAAATCAGAATTCCTGAGGAGCGCTTTACGCTTGTCAGTGACACGCTGCAGAACCGTCCGCGGGAGATCCGCGATGAATACCAGACACTGCACGGGGTTCCGTGCGGGATCAGTCTTATGGAAAACCGGCTCATAGGCCTCGTCGGAGGACCCGGCAGGTACGGCGCAATCGAAATGATGCACGTCCTGACCGCGGGCATCACCGCCTCCCACAGCTACACCGATGTCAAGCTGGTCTATATATACAGCGATGAGAATCCGGATACGCTTTCGGAATGGGAGTGTATGCGGAACTTTCCGCATGTCTGGTCGGAGGATCACAGTTTCCGGTATATGGCGGCGAACGAGACAGAGATCCGTGATGTCTTCTTTGAACTGGGCAACATCCTTCGCGTGCGTATGGAAAATGCATCCGTTCCCGGTTCCCGCGGAGGTGCGGCCCCTCATCCGCACTATGTGATCTTTGTCCACGATCCGCAGGTACTCGAAAATGAGATGCTCACAAGATACCTCTACGACGGAAGGCCGGAGCTTGGCGTGACAACGCTTCTTCTGGTGGAAACCGTAGACCAGCTCCCGAATGAGTGCGAGACGGTCATCGAGACGGACAGCCTGGGACAGCGCATTTTTAATCTCATGGAAGTGGACCGGGGGCGCTGGCAGAACTTTGTGCCGGATCACGTGAGCGCGGACGCGCTGCTTGCCATGGGAAGCCGTCTGGCCAATATCCATGTAAAAGAAGTGGAGACCGTAAGCGGCATCCCGCAGTCCCTCAGTTTTCTGGAAATGTATCACGCCCGCACGCCGGCCGGCCTCGCTTCTCCCGAGAGATGGAGGAAGAACCGGAATTATAACAGCATGAAGGTGCCGGTGGGGAAAAAAGCCGGGGATACCGAGTGCTGGCTCGATATCCACGAGAAATACCACGGCCCCCACGGCCTCGTCGCCGGTACGACCGGTTCGGGCAAGTCCGAGACCCTTCAGACATTTATCCTCTCTCTGGCGGTCAACTTCAGCCCGGAGGACGTGAGCTTTTTTATCATCGACTTTAAGGGAGGCGGTATGGCGAATCTCTTCTCCCGCCTTCCGCATCTGTCCGGGCAGATCAGCAATCTGTCGGGCAATCAGGTCCGCCGCGCCATGATCAGCATCAAGAGTGAAAACACGCGCCGGCAGAGGCTTTTCGCGCAGTACGGCGTCAACAATATCAATCTTTATACAAGACTTTATAAGAATCATGAGGCCAGAATCCCCATTCCGCACCTCATCATTGTGATCGACGAGTTCGCTGAGCTGAAAAGGGAAGAACCCGAATTCATGTCGGAGCTGATCAGTGTGGCGCAGGTCGGGCGAAGCCTGGGGGTGCATCTCATCCTTGCGACACAGAAGCCGGCGGGAACGGTCGACGACAATATCTGGTCAAATTCCAGATTTCGCCTGTGCCTGCGGGTACAGGACCGGCAGGACTCGCTCGACATGCTGCACAGACCTGACGCGGCATTCCTGACGCAGGCCGGGCGGTGCTATCTGCAGGTGGGGAATGACGAGCTCTTTGAGCTCTTCCAGTCCGCTTACAGCGGCGCTGTATACCGCGAGGACGTGTCCTCTTCCAGCAGCACATCCATGGTGGGCCGCACCGGGAAGGCGGATATGATCGGCCGCCACTTACAGGATACGATGACCGGTGAACCGGGGCCGCTGCATCAGATGACGGAACTGGACGCGGTGATTGAGTATCTCCGGGAGGTCTCTGCGGCCTGCGGCTGCGGAAACAGTTCGCAGCTGTGGCTTCCGGTTCTTCCGGAAAAGATTCTTCTTGATGATCTTCCCGAAGGAGGAAGAGGGTTTGACGGGTATGCGTGGCCGGATATTGACGCATCTTCACTTGCAGTACCCATCGGTCTTTACGATGACCCGGCTCATCAGTACCAGGGCGTACTGAAGCTGTGTTTTGCGGACTGCGGGCATCTGGCTGTATGCGGCGCTGTCGTCAGCGGGAAAAGCACGTTTTTGCAGACTCTGGTTTACTCCTGCCTGTCGCTCTATACGCCTTCCCAACTGCAGATGTATCTGGTGGATTTCAGCAGCCACCTGCTTGCCTCCTTCGCGCCGGCGCCCCAGGTCGGCGGCGTCGTCACGGATCATGAGGAGGACCGCCTGGAGAAGCTGATGAACCTTCTGCAGACGATGATGAATGAGAGAAAAGAACTGCTTAAGGGCGGAAATTTCAGCCAGTATATACAGGTATATGGGCAGAAGATACCGGCTGTATTTGTCGTCATCGACAATTATGCGGCATTTCGTGAAAAGACGAAGGACCGCTATGAGGGCACCGTGATGCGCCTCGCCCGCGAGGGCATCGGATACGGGGTGTATCTCATTGTGTCCGCGGGGGGATTTGGAATCAGCGAGATTCCGTCCAGGCTCGGTGACCAGATCCGGACGGTGCTCTCCCTCGAGATGCCGGATAAATTCCGCTATATGGAGGTGCTGCACTTAACGCGGCTTACGATTCTCCCGGAGGCCGGCGTCCGAGGGCGGGGACTTGCGAAGATCGGGGAGGATGTCCTTGAATTCCAGACCGCTCTCTCCGTCGATGCGGCGGATGATTTTGAGAGAGGACAGCGCCTGGAGGAGGCTTCCGTCCTTATGGCGAAGAGATGGACCGGACAGAGGGCGCGGCTGATTCCGGAGATTCCGGAGAACCCGGCAATCGCCGATCTGGATCAGGCGGAGGGCATGGAGAGCGCCATCGCGGATCCTCTGCTCCTACCGGCAGGTTACCGGATGCAGGATGCGTCCGTCTATACGATTGATCTTGCGCGCAATTACTGCATCGCGGTGACGGGAAAGGCGAGAAGCGGGAAGACGAATACGCTCAAAGTGCTTCTCCATTATGCCCTCCGGAAAGGGGCAGAGGCCGTGCTCATCGAGACGTCCGATGCGGGCTTCTTTGAACTCCCGTCCGGAGAGGGAAATGTGCGGACCGTGCGGTCCGACGCGGAACTGTTCGCGTATTTTAAGGATCTGACGCCGGAATTCGTCCGCAGAAATCAGAAGAAGCACGCTCTTATGAAGGAGGGACTGGATGAGGAGGCGATCGCCCGGGAAATGAGCCATGAAAGGCCGATTTTCCACTTCATCGCGGATCTGTCTGCTTTCATGCACATGGTGTATCAGCCGCATGAGGGCGTCGGGGGCATGTCGGGCTTTGTGGAAACGATTCTCTCGAAAGGGGCGCTCCATAATATCTTCTTTATCGCGTCCCTGAAGGTTGAGGATGAAGCGGTCCTTGTGGCGTACAAAGCGTATGCGAGCTTTGTGTCCGCGAAGAAAGGAATCCATCTCGGCGGAAACCTGGCCGGGCAGCGGCTGTTCCACTTCCAGAATGTGCCCTTCGCCGAGCAGTCGAAGCCGATGAAGCGGGGCATGGCGTATATAACAGATGATGAGGAGGAAAGCAGCGGGAACCTGATTGTGATACCGTCTGCGAAGAGGGACGTATGATCGGAATGCTCATTGCCGACTCCCCCGAACGGGAGCGCAGGGAGCTTCTCCGACTGGTCCGCTATGAAGCAGCCATTCATACCGAAGAGGAGTGGCGCTATCTGGAGTGCGGATCGGCGGGGGAACTCCATCAATATTTGAAGACGGACGATCCGGTGGACCTCTTCATGCTGGATATTACGATGAAGGGGATCCTTGAGTGCGCGAAGATGATCAGGAGCGCGCAGCCGGGGGCGTATATGATTCTGATTGCCAATGCATCGATCTCCCCCCTCCTCTATATGCGGCCGCAGATCCGCGCGGAGTCGCTTCTGTTTAAACCGGTCACGAAAGAGATGGCCAGGGAGGTGCTGTCGGAAGCAGTCGGCTCATTTGCCGAACGATTCCGGAAACCGGATGAGTCCAAGGTATTCGTCGCGGAGTCCCGGGGCAGCAGGGAACTGATCGACTTCAACCGGATCCGGTACTTTGAATCACGGGAGAAGAAGGTGTTCGTGAATACGGGATCGCGGGAAATCGGGTTCTACGAGACACTGGATGTACTTGAGGACCGGTTTCCGGAGACCTTCATCCGCTGCCACAGGAGCTTTCTTGTGAACCGTGACAGAATAGCGTCCGTCATGCTGTCGCGAAATCTCGTGGTGCTGACGGACGGGGCGGAGATTCCGCTTTCCAGGAGCTGCAAGGCGGCGCTCAAGGAGTTTATCAGAGGAAGGAGCGTGTGACGGAGATGAGAGAGGATGCGTACCTGTTTTCGTATGATGAACTGCGGGTCCTCCTGACCGCGCTCGGTTATCGCGAGTGCGAGGGAGTCTTCATGCCCCGGAAGGAGTTTACGGCGGAGGATGTGCTTTATGTCACCTATCATCTGGAAAAAAACGGGTTTCTGATTGCCGGGGAGGAAGCGTTCCGTGTACCCCCCGATCTGGAGAAAATCCTGCGGGTGATCGGGGAGCCGGAGGCGGTGTTTTCCATTCGCGGCGAGGGCGGAAGAGAATGCTTCTGTTATGTAGTTCCCGGGTTTGTTGTTGTCAGTGAAAAGGTGTTTGAGATGAAGGAGAGCGTCCGGATCAGGGGAATGGGCGCGGAGGCATTTGCAGCATTCAGGGAGGAATTCGGTGATGATGATCGTGACGGTGGATGTGCCGATGATGGGGGATCGCTACGAATTTCAATTTGATGAGAATACCTATGTCGCGGTTCTCATCGAAGAGTTTATCGATATGATCTGCAGGAAGAATGGATGCGCGTTCAGCGGCGACATTAACCGGATGCTCCTGTGGAACGCGGATTCGAGGTGTCTGCTCCGCAGGGATCGCACGGCGGCCGCCAACGGGATCGAGAACGGACAGACACTGATCCTTGCATAGGGAGGATAAAAAGATGCGGTTTGACCGGGAACAAATGCGAAGTGTACGTGAGATGGCGGAGATCCAACTGAAGACGCTTAAGGAGCGGGATCCGGAGACGGAGGATCTTACTGCCAGCTGCGGCCGGATTCTTGCACATATGCGTTTTGCGGAAGAAACCTACGGGGAGATGCTCGCTTCGGCGAAGGCGCTGGCGGATGAGATGCTCCCGTAGGTAAACCGCGTGAACAGCCCGCCGCCTTTCAGCTGCTAAGACGCAGCCGGCTTTGGCGTCCGCGTCTTATGAGACAGGAGCGGGGCGGGCTGCGAATGTCCGCTTTATTCGCGCCATGCAGGACGCACCAGGAGAAGGCAGATTATGAAAAATAAAGAACAGATGAAAGAATATGAGGTGTTTATTGAGCTTCTCTTTTCATATGCCGGGTCGTGGCAGGGAGAAGCCGCGAAAGCGCATCTCGCCGAAACGGAAGAACTCCTTCTTCTTTTGAGGGAGACCTTTTCGGCGGAAGATGCGGCGAACCCGGAAGAGAGAGCACTGATGGAAGATTTTCTTCTTTAACTGAATCAGGCAGGAATACTCCCATTTTTTTAAAATGCGGAAAACAGGTTGCTTTGATGGCAGTTCCTGTACAGTGCCGTCCCAAAGGATGCATAACGGGAAGGAAGACATGGCGTATGAGCGGAACAAATGAAAAGAGAAGAGAACCCGGAGCCGGTGAGCAGCTCGCGGCGGCAGCCCGCCGGATCGAGGGAGCTGCGGAAGAACTGTCCCTGTCAGGAGAGGGACTTAGGGAGGAGTGGACGGATGAGGCGGGAAGAGCGTTTCTGCGTTCCCTGAAGATGCGGGAGACGCATCTTGGCCGCCTGGCAGCAGACCTGCGGAAGCTGGCGGAAATAACGGAGGTGGGGCGTGAGGATTCTTAATCTGATACTGATCCTGGTCTCCGCATCGGCGACAGTGGGGATTATTGTGATGATACGGGAACTGATCGGAAGCCGGCGGAGAGGCGGAAGCAGAAGCGGCGTCTCCTTCGTTGTCCGCGGCGGAGTGGATGTGCGGTCGGAGAGACCCGGTGAGAGAAAGGGTGATTTTTTTGACGCGAAGGCGGAGGACTCCGGAACAATCCTCATGGGAGGGGAGGCACAGAGTCTGTGGAGGATCACTTTGACAGACCAGACCAGCGGGGAGCAGTATATGCGGCGCGTACATCACAGTCTTCTGATCGGGCGTCAGCCGTCTCCCGGTCTGGCGACAGAAACACTTGTCATCAGCGGGGATCCCCTCGTTTCGAGGGACCACTGCCTGCTTTACGCCGATGGCAGAGGTCTGTCCGTAAAGGATATGGGCGCTAAGAATCCGGTATCTGTGAACAGCCGGGAGATCGGAGACGGACTTCCGCTTCAAAGCGGCGATCTTTTGGGAATCGGGAGCCGCAGGTACAAACTGACATACAGGATCCAATAAAAACATGCGGGAGTAACGTTCAGGTACTGAACAGCTGCTTAAGAGGAAAGAATCCGGGAGGACTTGAGGATGGAAATCAGGATTCCGCTTCAGCAATTTGCGCGGGAGCAGACGGTCATGGAGGAGACGCAGGAAGTACTCGGGAAGGTATATGGTGACCTGCTCGATCTCTCCGCCCGTATGTCCCGCCTGGATGGGCAGGGGGAAGATACGATTCCGGAAGAGGAGAGGATCAGATATGCCGATGACATCCGCCGGATCGCGGATGAGCTGGAGGAGGAACTCAGGGCGGTCTCAGTTCTGATTGACTTCCTCGGCAGGGCCGCCCGGATCTACAGACGTGCGGAGGAACGGATCACGGACCGCTATAATCTGGAGGACCGGATTTATCCGGAAACGGTGTTCGGGACAAGCCATTTTGAGAACCTGGCCCATTTCCGGGACCTGTTCCCGATCGATGGAAAGTAAATACTGCCCTTTGGAGACGAAATGCCGTCCGGGATGAAGGCTGCTGCCTGTCTGCACAGAATGCGGAAAAACAGGGCTTTCTCCCGGGCGGTTTTGCTGTAAAAAAACGTTTCTGCAGTTTGTCTGAAATAGAGGTCATCCGTCGGATTTCACGCGATATGCTCCCTTTTCGCTGTATGATACAGACAGTTCAGAAGAGAACAAAAAGCAGCATCAGCTAAGAAGTGCTTTCGGGCGGCGCGGATTAAAGCACGCGGAGCATTTTCAATAATGATAAGCAGGGAGGATACAATCATGGCAGACTTTCAGGTAACATTGGCGGATCTTAAGACAAGAACGGAAACACTTCAGGAGATGAATACGCAGCTGGCGCAGCAGGTGAAGGCGCTGGAAGAGACCGAGGCGACGCTTAACGGCATGTGGGAAGGTGCCGCCAGGACAAGTTTCCATCAGGCGTTTCTCAACGATATCGCGCAGATGGGTATGTTCCAGAAGATGGTAATGATCTATGTGGGAGCCCTGGGCACGATCTACAACCGGTATGTGGACGCGGAGAACCGGAACATCGACCTTGCCGTAACCCGCAATTACATCTGAGCAGGCGCCGGATCGGCATGAGGGGGAGCTCTTACAGCGGCAAAGAAACGTAACACCAGTCTGTTGAAATCAGATTTCGAATCTCCGAAGCAGCGGAGAACACCCATATAAAGGAGGGGCATCATGGCAGCGGAAGGCATGATTAAAGTATCACCGGAACTTCTTTCCAACACGGCGACCGATCTGAGCGGGAAAGCCACACAGCTTCAGACTCTGACGGGACAGATGCTGGAGCTCGCGGACGGACTGACCTCCGCCTGGCAGGGGGAAGCGGCGACCGCCTATATCACAAAATTTCACCAGCTCGATGACGATATGCAGAAGATGTACCGCATGATCCAGGAGCACAGCGCGGATCTCACGGAGATGGCAGCGGCTTATTCACAGGCGGAGAATCAGAACGCGGAACTCGCCCAGTCCCTTGTGGCGGAAGTGATCTCCTGAAAAAGCAGATACGGGAAGAAGGGGTGCGGGCCGCAAAAACGGCCCGTTTCTCCATACACGGGAGGATCCGCAGAAAACCCCGGGTACCAGCTCTTTGAGGTGCTTGCGGGAAGTAAAAAGAGATGGTGACGAAAGAGGCGCCTGCGGTGTGATCCCCGGGAAGCGGCAATCAGATATGCATACCCGGGAACCATCTCCGGGAAGGGGTGAATTGCAATGGAAATAAAAGCCAGTTCGAGCCTTATAAGAAAAGAAGCAGCAGATCTTTCGGAATCGCTTGACCGCATACCGGCGGCCGTAAAGGACCTGGAGTCTGCCCTGAGCACTTTGGAGGGATGCTGGGACGGCCCGTCCCGGATCGAATTCCGGAACCGGATCGCGGAAGATATAAAGGAGATGAACCGGCTTCACGGGGACCTGGTGCAGTATATCAGGATGACGGATAAAGCGGGCAGGAACTATCTCATGACGGAAGGCACAATCCGCGACAGGATCCGGCTCCTGTTCTGACTGGATGGGGGACGCAGCCGGAGACGTTTTGTCGAAGAGAGAGAATCACAGGGGGTGGAGCAGTGGACGGCGGAAGAATCAAAGTAAGCACAGAGGCACTTCTTGCGGCCTCGGAAGACGTATCAGGATGTGTGCGGAAGATGCGTGATGCATTTACCGGCGTGGAAAAGACAGTCGGAAATGCAGCCTTCTTCTGGGAGGGCAGCGGCTACACCGCACACGCGGGCGCCATCAGGCGCCGGAAGGAGCGGATTGACACGGCCCTCCGGAGGTTCGAGGAGCATGTCACGGATCTGAAAACCATGGCGGGTATTTATTCGGAAGCGGAGGCAGGAGCGAAAGAAGTGAGCGCGGATCTTCCTTCGGATCTGCTTGTCTGAAGATCCGGCGGCAGGGAAGCAGGAGGCAGGATTTGAGAGCGGACGTCCGGCGGCCGGAAGACGGGATGCATTCGGAATCCGGGCATGGAGAGGTGCAGGCAGGAGATGAAAATATACATCGATTACCAGGATACGATCAATAAAGCGCGGGAACTGGAGAATCTGGCAGGGAAGCTCCGACTGGCAGCGGATCAGAAGATCGGAGGGACGCAGACATCCCTTGCGGCTTCCTGGACCGGCGACAGCGCGGAGGCATTCCGCACAAAACTGGCGGCCAGGCAGACGAAGATCCGCAGCCGGGCGGAGGATCTGGAGAAAACGGCGAAAGCCCTGAGAAGGGCAGCGGAGAATATGAAGCGGGCAGAAGATGCAGCCAGGGCAATTTTGGGGTTTTAAGATATGCTTAGATGGATGCGCGGAGTGATAGGGGTGATCATAATGACAATGCTGACGGGAAATACAGCGGGGTGCGGCGCGATCGGTCCGGAAGCCAGGATGGAGGAAGCGCAGGAGGCGCTCGGGGCGAAGTACGGCGGGGAGTTTGTCGTGACGGAGTATCTGGGTCAGGAGTCTTTTGAGAAGTATTACACAGTGACAGCTTATGCCGCGGAGCACCCGGAACTGCTTTTTGAGGCTTCGGTGAACACGGAGGGGGAAAACGCGGGGAAATATGTCAGCGACACCTATGTGTCGCGGCGTGTATGCGCGAAGCTTGCGGAAGCAGTCAGTGTGAATCTGAGCGGCCTTAAGGGAATCTATGCGGTGTATGCGGAGGAACTGAATCCTTACGCAAGGGGGACCGATCCGGAGATATCCGTGCAGGACTATCTCGCCGGGGAGACGGGAGTCAGTTTTACGATTTACCTCAACTATGTGCCGGGGGAGACGACACCGGAGGAAGTGGGCCGGGAAGTGGCGCATTTTTCGGAAGGAACCGGGATCGACAGGGGAAAACTGGCTCTATTTATCATGGATGAGAACACGCTGGGAGAAGCCGGGGAGTACAGGGAGACACACGCGGTGCTTTCTGATGGCTATCAGCAGATCGTGGATGCTTCCTATGCGGGCACGGTCACCTTCAGGGACGGGAATGTGGACAGTTCGGAAGTGGAAGGGCTTCTTAAGGGGCGATTTTAAGCGAAATGCCGGTGCAGTCCCGGCACCGGGAAAGAATACCGATGACCGCTGAGAGCAGGCCCTGAAGATACTGGGTGAACAGGTACGAGGAAGAGCGGCCGGAACATCTTACGGAGGAAGCAGAGGGGGCAGGTATGGGAAGCAGGAATTATTCGGACGCGGAACTGCTGATCGCGTCACAGATCGCCTATCTTAACCGGAACGGAAACAACCGCTACGGCGGGTATACCACAGAGGAACTTCTCGATTCGATTCTTGAGAGGTACGGGACATATGATACGGTGAATGAGACATATACGTATCGCGGGGATCCGCGGGACACCCGCATGAAGGCGCAGTTCGACACAGCCTGTTATGTGCGGGAGAAGATCAGGGAATTTCATCTGGAGAACGCTTACGGGTGGAGAATCGTCGATGTGATGGACAGAAGCGACGGTATGGGCAGCGGGTTTTACGGCTGTCTCATCGATACGAACGACGGCAATGCGATTATCGGCTTCCGCGGAAGTGAGAGCTATGACGGGATTCAGGGATTTAAGGACTGGGGAGCTGCTGATTTCATGATGCTGAACACATCTCTCACACTTCAGCAAAGAGATGCGGAGGAATATATGCGCATCCTGTATGAGCGGTACGGCGACCGCTACAGGGAATACGCTGCGACCGGTCATTCCCTGGGAGGCAATCTGGCGATGCACGCCGTGATTACGGCTCCGGAGGGGATGCGTGAGCGGATTGACCAGGCGGTTTCGTTCGACGGTCCCGGATTTACGAATGAGTATCTGGCGCTTCACGGCTGGGACATAAAAAAGGCGGAGGGGAAACTTATACACATCGAGTGGAGCTGGGTGGGCGGACTCCTCACGCAGCCCGGCGGAACGGACAATATCGTGGCGGAGGGGCAGGACGATCCGGATGCGGAGGGGACGATGTTCGGCTTTCTTCCGAAAAAGTCTCTGTGGAGGCATGATACGAGAAACCTGCATTTTGATGAAGACGGAAACGTCAGAGAAGGAAGACGGGACACGTTTTCCGAAGTGATGCGGAAGATCTCGCGGGCCATTGATTTCAAGGGACCGGCCGCTTTCCTTATGCTGGCTTCATTTACACAGTTTCTTCCGGTCGTACCGCAGCTTCTTTCAGTTGTGGCAGTCATCGAATTTGCCCTGCAGGCGGGGACCGCCTTCTGGGCCGTTCTGGACAAGGTCCGGAGACTGGCGGAGGACTTCAGGGACGCCTGGAAGTCGGCGGTCGATTCGATCAGGGAGAAGTTTTACAGCAGCACCGTGAGCGGTACGTTCAGGGTGCGGACGGACAGTCTCACCTCCGCAGCTTCTGAACTGGACAGCGCGGAGCGGGAGATCCGCGGCATTGCAGAAGAAATCGGACGTGTCGCGCGCAGCATCCGGTACGCATCGATCGCGGCCGGGTACTTTCATTCAAAATTCTGCATCATACAGCAGGAAGCGTATTATGACGCGCTCAGTATCGGGAGGTTTGAGCGGGCAGCTGTCAGCTATGCGGGGCTGTATGAGAAGGGCGACCGGGAAGCAGCGGGGTATTTTGCCTGATTTTCCGAGGCACGGGGTTCTTGAGACAGCCAGGCGGCACTTGCCGCTTCCTGTTATACTTTTACTGTTCTTTTTTCCACAGAGCGGGGCACGTTGTGCCCCGTGCTCTGTTAGAGGAGATCCGGTATTTGTTAACCGGAAGCTGCATCTTAGCGGCCCGGATACAGGGGAATGTTCACCCGGTCCGAAAACTCTCGCAGACAGCAGAAAAAATACTTGACGAAACCGGATGAAGACAGTAAAATATATGGGCGTGCGTAAAACGCATGCGTGTTTTTTTATTGCGTTTAAACAGCCGGACTGCCGCAGTTATGCGGACAACGACAAGGAGGAAAAACAAAGGAATGCCTACATTTAATCAGTTAGTCAGAAAAGGAAGACAGACTTCTGTGAAGAAATCCAAGGCTCCGGCTCTTCAGAGCTCATTCAACTCCCTGAAGAACCGTCAGGTCAAGGCAAGTTCTCCGCAGAAGCGCGGTGTGTGCACCGCTGTCAAGACGGCTACACCGAAGAAGCCGAATTCCGCGCTCCGTAAGATCGCCAGAGTTCGTCTCAGCAACGGCGTCGAAGTGACATCCTATATTCCGGGTGAAGGCCACAACCTGCAGGAGCACAGCGTCGTGATGATCCGCGGCGGCCGTGTCAAGGACCTTCCGGGTACCAGATATCACATCATCCGCGGCACGCTCGATACAGCAGGCGTCGCGAACCGTCGTCAGGCCCGTTCCAAGTACGGCGCCAAGAGACCGAAGAAGTAAGAACCAGAACACTTCAAGTCTCAATCTTGAATTGAAAACATCACAGAAATATTTGTACGGCATTTCACGGATCCTTTTCGGCTGTTTGGGACAGATGAATATGCGTCGTGCGAACACATGAAAGCAATGTGAGTACCTGTGATAAAATCATTATGATTTAGGAGGGAAGTAACGTGCCACGTAAAGGACATACTCAGAAAAGAGAAGTCTTACCGGATCCCATGTACAACAGCAAGCTTGTCACGAAGCTGATTAACCAGATCATGCTCGACGGCAAGAAGGGTGTGGCCCAGAAGATTGTATATGGCGCATTCGCTAAGGTAGAAGACAAGACCGGGAAACCGGCAGTGGAAGCATTCGAGGAGGCGATGAACAACATCATGCCGGTCCTCGAGGTCAAGGCGAGACGAATCGGCGGTGCGACCTATCAGGTCCCGGTCGAAGTCCGTCCCGACAGAAGACAGGCCCTGGCTCTTCGCTGGCTCACCAATTTCTCCAGAAACCGCGGAGAAAAGAAGATGCAGGACCGTCTCGCCAATGAGATTATCGATGCCGTGAACAACACGGGCGCATCGGTGAAGAGAAAAGAAGAGATGCACAGAATGGCAGAGGCGAACAAGGCATTCAGCCACTATCGCTTCTGATGAATCGAATGGGAAGGAAACAAGATGGCAGCGACCGGAAGAGAATATCCTCTTGAGAGGACTAGAAATATCGGTATCATGGCTCATATTGATGCCGGTAAGACGACACTGACGGAGCGTATTCTTTACTATACCGGGGTCAACTACAAGATCGGCGACACACATGACGGAACCGCGACCATGGACTGGATGGAACAGGAGCAGGAGCGCGGAATTACCATTACGTCAGCTGCGACGACCTGCCACTGGACGCTTGAGAAGGAGACGAAGCCGCTCCCGGATGCGCTGGAGCATCGTATCAACATTATCGATACACCGGGACATGTCGACTTTACGGTCGAAGTAGAGCGCTCTCTCCGCGTTCTGGACGGCGCCGTCGGCGTTTTCGCCGCCAAGGGCGGTGTCGAGCCGCAGTCCGAGAATGTCTGGCGTCAGGCGGATAAGTACAATGTTCCGCGAATGGCATTTGTCAATAAGATGGATGTCATGGGAGCCGACTTTTACGGATGCGTGCAGCAGATCATTGACCGCCTGGGCAAGAATCCTGTCTGCATTCAGATTCCGATCGGCAAGGAGGATGAATTCAGGGGAATCATCGATCTTTTTGAGATGCAGTCCTATATCTACAATGATGAGAAGGGCGACGACATCTCAGTCGGCCCGGTTCCGGAAGAGATGAAGGAACAGGCGGAGGAATGGCGCTCGAAACTTGTTGAACAGCTCTGTGACCTCGATGAGGATCTGATGCTTCAGTATCTGGAGGGAGAAGAACCTTCCGTTGAGGATATGAAGGCAGTGCTCCGTAAGGGATGCTGTGAGGGCACCGCAATTCCGGTGACCTGCGGCACAGCTTACAGAAACAAGGGAATCCAGAAGATGCTCGATGCGGTGCTTGAGTATATGCCGAGCCCGCTCGATGTGCCTGCGATCACGGGAATGACGCCGGATGGAGATGAAGCGGAGAGAACGTCGTCCGATGAGGGGCCGTTTGCGGCTCTCGCATTTAAGATCATGACGGATCCGTATGTCGGCAAGCTCGCTTACTTCCGCGTGTATTCAGGAACTTTGAATTCCGGATCGTATGTGTATAATTCATCGAAGCAGAAGAAGGAACGCGTAGCCCGTATTCTTCAGATGCACGCGAATAAGCGGATGGAACTGGATAAGGTTTATTCCGGTGATATCGCCGCGGCAATCGGCCTTAAATTCACGGGAACCGGCGACACGCTCTGTGACGAGTCGAATCCGATTATCCTTGAGTCCATGGAGTTCCCCGAACCGGTTATTGAGCTCGCGATCGAGCCCAAGACGAAGGCGGGACAGGAGAAACTGGGAACCGCCCTGTCGAAACTGGCGGAAGAAGATCCGACGTTCAAGCAGCATACCAATGCGGAGACGGGACAGACCATTATCGCCGGCATGGGTGAGCTCCACCTCGAGATTATTGTGGACCGGCTTCTCCGTGAATTCCATGTGGAGGCGAACGTCGGCGCACCGCAGGTTGCATATAAGGAAACCTTCGGAAGAGAAGTAAACCAGGAGTTCAAGTACGCCAAGCAGTCCGGCGGCCACGGACAGTACGGTCACTGCAAGGTGATCTTCACGCCCGTAGACCCGAACGGTGAGAATCTCTACTCGTTTGAGAGCACGGTTGTCGGCGGTGCGATTCCGAAGGAATTTATCCCGGCGATCGATGATGGTATACGGGACGCGATGAAGGCCGGCACCATCGGCGGATATCCGGTTGTAGGCATCCACGCGAACGTCTATGACGGCACTTACCACGAGGTCGACTCCTCGGAGATGGCCTTCCATGTCGCCGGAGCGATGTGCTTCAAAGAGGCGATGAAGAAGGCGGATCCGGTTCTTCTTGAGCCGATCATGAAAGTGGAGATCACGACGCCGGAAGAGTACATGGGGGATGTCATCGGAGATGTCAACTCCAGAAGAGGCCGGATCGAAGGGATGGAGGACATCGGCGGAGGAAAGCAGATCAACGGATTTGTACCGCTCTCCGAGATGTTCGGATACGCGACCGATCTTCGCTCGAGGACGCAGGGACGCGGAAATTATTCCATGTTCTTTGAACGCTACGAGCCGGTACCGAAGAATATCGCGAGCAAGATACTCAATGTGAAGGACTGACGGAACCGTCAGACAGCAAGACAGCTTAAGATACAGCTGTCCATGCCACAATAGCAATAAAAGCTTGCAAATACAGGATGTTTGAAATATAATATCCCTTAGCTGTTTTGCAACACAGGCAATGATATGCCCGAATGGGGTACATTTAAGGAGGAAATACAAAAATGGGAAAGCAGAAGTTCGAGAGAACAAAACCGCACGTTAATATCGGCACCATCGGCCATGTCGACCACGGCAAGACAACTCTGACCGCAGCAATCACCCTGGTTCTTGCGAAGAGAGTTCCGTGCCCGGGCAACGTCCTCGTCGAGTTCGGCAACATCGACAAGGCTCCGGAAGAGAGAGAGCGTGGAATCACCATCAACACAGCTCACGTAGAGTATGAGACCGAGAACAGACACTATGCTCACGTTGACTGCCCAGGCCACGCTGACTATGTCAAGAACATGATCACTGGTGCTGCACAGATGGACGGTGCTATTCTTGTAGTTGCTGCTACAGATGGTGTTATGGCTCAGACTAAGGAGCACATCCTTCTTTCACGTCAGGTAGGTGTACCTAAGATCGTAGTATTCC
>JAFRMI010000032.1 GCA_017430765.1 Lachnospiraceae bacterium
CCGCCACTTCCGTTATCTCCAATTTCGCGTAACGCGTAAGACGTTTGCAGTATTCACCGACGGCATCCCGAAAGAACGCCTCTTTCACTTTCCCGACTGCAAGTATCCGGATCTTCATAGGTTCCCTCTCCGCCGCAGGAAAGAAAGATTCATCTTCCTGCGTTCCGCACAGCGTCTGTACCGCGTCTGCCGGAAACAATCCCTTTGCGGCTTTCTGTGCATGAAAACGGGACTGCCGTACGGCAGCCCCTTATGATCAAGTCATGATTACCTTACGCGTTCTTGCTGCGAATGAACTCATCTATGCCCTTTGCACCGGCTTTGCCCGCGCCCATCGCGAGAATGACGGTCGCAGCGCCTGTCACGGCGTCTCCGCCTGCGAAAACCCCTTCTCTGGAGGTTGCACCATTCTCCTCATTGGCAATGATGCACTTCTTCCGGTTGACGTCGAGGCCGACTGTCGTTGAGGAGATCAGCGGGTTCGGGGAGGTTCCGAGAGACATGATGACCGCGTCACATTCCGTCTCAAACTCACTGCCCTCGATCGGAACCGGGCGTCTTCTGCCGGAAGCATCAGGCTCACCAAGCTCCATGCGGATGCAGCGGATTCCGACTACATTGTCATCATCATCTGTCAGGATTTCGACCGGATTCGTCAGAAGGTCAAAGATAATGCCCTCCTCCTTCGCGTGATGGACCTCTTCCACTCTTGCGGGCAGCTCAGCTTCCGAGCGGCGGTATACAAGATGTACCTCCGCGCCGAGACGCAGGGCGGTTCTCGCAGCGTCCATCGCGACATTGCCGCCGCCGACCACAACCACTTTTTTAGCCTTGTAGATCGGTGTATCGTAGTCATCGCGGAATGCCTTCATGAGATTGTTTCTTGTCAGGTACTCATTGGCGGAGAAAACGCCGTTCGCGTTCTCACCGGGGATGCCCATGAACATGGGAAGACCGGCGCCGGAGCCGATGAACACAGCCTCAAAGCCCTGCTCAAGAAGCTCATCGATGGACTCAGTTCTTCCGATGATTACGTCCGTGTTGATTGTAACACCGAGAGACTCTACGTTCGCCACTTCCTTGGCTACGACATCATCCTTGGGCAGACGGAATTCCGGAATTCCGTAAGTAAGCACGCCGCCCGCCTTATGCAGAGCTTCAAAGATCGTGACGTCATATCCGAGACGGGCGAGATCTCCTGCACAGGTGAGGCCGGCAGGGCCCGAGCCGACGATCGCAACTTTGTGTCCGTTCTTCTTTTCCGCAGGGATAGGCTTGATACCCTGCTCTCTCGCCCAGTCGGCGACGAAGCGCTCGAGCTTTCCGATGGAGATCGGCTCTCCCTTGACGCCTCGGATGCAGACGCCCTCGCACTGGCTCTCCTGCGGGCACACACGGCCGCAGACGGCGGGAAGCGAGCTGGATTCGGAGATGATCTGGTAAGCAGCTTCGAAATCTCTCTCTTTTACTTTCGCAATAAAATCATTGATGCGGATATTGACCGGACAGCCGGTAATACATCTCGCGTTTTTGCAGTTGATACATCTGTTGGCTTCTTCAACAGCTTCCTCTTCATTGTAGCCGAGGCAGACCTCATTGAAATTCGTCGCGCGAACCTTGGGGTCCTGCTCTCTGACCGGAACCTTATTCAATACATTTGCCATAACACACCTCTATCCTTTCCGAAACGATGATCCACACGCGGTCTCTTAGCAGTTTCCGCAGCCGCCTTCGTGTGTCCTGCCTTCTTCATAGCGGAGTTTTGCTTCGCCTTCAACCGTCTTATACATCTGGGCGCGCTTCATGCACTCTGCCCAGTTGATCTTGAATCCGTCAAATTCCGGGCCGTCGACACATGCGAATTTCACCTCATCTCCGACAGTCAGGCGGCAGGCGCCGCACATCCCGGTTCCGTCAACCATAATAGGATTCATGGACACGATGGTCGGAATATTGTACTTCTTGGTTGTCAGTGTGCAGAACTTCATCATGATCATCGGACCGATACAGACGCAGTGGTTGTACTCCTTGCCCTGTTCAATCAGCTCATCGATCATAGTAGTAACTACGCCTTTGTGCATATAGGAGCCGTCGTCGGTTGTGACATAGAGGTTTGTCGCGACCTCACGCATCTTGTCCTCATAGAACAGAAGATCCTTTGTGCGGCATCCGATGATGACGTCCGCGTCAATGCCGTGATTCTTCAGCCACTTAACCTGCGGATAGACGGGCGCTGTTCCGACGCCGCCGCATACAAACAGGAACTTCTTGCTTTTAAGTTCCTCTTCGCTCATCTCAAGAATGTCGGACGGACGGCCGAGCGGTCCCACAAAATCCTCAAAATAGTCTCCCGCATCAAGTTCCAGGAATTTCTCCGTCGAGACGCCGACCGGCTGGAATACGATCGTCACGGTTCCCGCTTCCCTGTCGTAATCACAGATCGTGAGCGGAATACGCTCACCGATCTCGTCCTTTTTTACGATCAGGAACTGACCGGGTTCGCAGTGTCTCGCGAGAAGGGGCGCTTCCACGACCATCTCCCAGACGACCGCGCTCAGCTGAGTCTTAGACAAAATCTTATACATAAACTAACCTCCCTGCTTCTATATCCAACTCCTTATAGTCCGGCTTTGGAACTGTAAGCCTTTCCAAGGAGAAGTGCCCAATCACTTTTTGTATTTAATTCTTTTCAGAAAAAACATCGGGTACATCCTGTCTGACTTTCTCCGCTTCTGTCAGATAGGAAAGAGCCGCATCCGGATCGCTCCGTTCATACGCGCGGTCGGCTTCCGTCTTCAGGTATCCGTAATCACGCATACTGTTTCGAATGATCAGAAAGCGCAGTGCATATGATAAGAGAGCGGCGATCAGGATCACGCAGACTGTCCGCACTGCCTTGCCGGCAGGCGACATCCGTCTTCCCTGAAGACGCTGCTCTCTTCGCAGCTCGCGCTCCTTGAGATACCGTTCTTCTTCCAGTACCCTGAGGCGTTCCTGCTCCCGCTCCATATCCGCGGACATATATTCCGGCACAAGAATCACCTCGGCGCCGCAGAACGGACATTCCAGTTTCCCGGCCGGTATATCAGAATCGCAGTTTTTACATCTCATTGCTGTTCAAGAATCTGTTCGAACTCATCCATCGTCATCAGAATCTTACGCGGTTTTGTCCCCTCTTCCCCGCCGACAACACCGGCTTCCGCAAGCTGGTCCATGATTCGCGCAGCGCGGTTAAAACCTATCTTGAAAGCGCGCTGAAGCATTCCGATCGATGCTTTCTCTTTTTCAATTATCAGTCGTCCCGCATCCGGGAAGTATTCGTCGCGGCTGTCTTCCGCACCCTCCGAAAAATTGCCTGCGGAACTGATACTTCCCGCGATCTGTTCCTCTACTTCTTTATTATACTCAACATTCTCTGTTTGTGAAACCAGGAATTTTACGACTTTCTGAATATCATCATCGGAAACATAACCGCCCTGTACGCGCGCCGGTTTCGGATATCCCTGCGGGTAAAACAGCATATCCCCTTTACCGAGCAGTTTTTCGGCGCCGTTCATATCCAAAATGGTGCGGCTGTCAATTCCGCTGGATACCGCGAGGGCGATTCTCGAAGGCATATTCGCCTTGATGAGCCCCGTGACGACATTGACGGACGGCCTCTGCGTAGCGATTACGATATGTATTCCGGCCGCTCGCGCCAGCTGGGCGAGGCGGCAGATCGCATCCTCGACTTCGGAGCTCGACACCATCATGAGATCCGCCAGCTCATCGACAATCACCACGATGCGCGGCATCTCCGGAATCCCCTCCGCCTCGTCGGATTCCGCATTGATCTTTCTGATTTTGTCATTATAGGACCGGATATCCCGGACACCGGGATAAGAAGCAAATTTATTATACCTCTCCGTCATCTCCTGCACCGCCCAGTTAAGCGCCCCGGCTGCCTTTTTCGCGTCCGTGACGACGGGGATCAGCAGATGCGGAATACCGTCATAGATCTTCAGTTCCACAACTTTCGGGTCGATCATCAGCAGCTTTACCTGATCCGGCGTGCATTTGTAGAGGATGCTCATGATCAGTGTATTGATACAGACCGATTTGCCCGATCCTGTCGCGCCGGCAATCAGAAGGTGAGGCATCTTTTCAATATCCGCGATGACATTCCGTCCGCTTAAATCCTTGCCGACCGCAAACGGGAGGTGTGCCTTCGTGTCCCGGAAATCATCGCTGTCGAGCATATCCCGCAGCAGAACCGGGGCTGTCTCCTTGTTCGGAACCTCGATTCCGACGGCAGCCTTCCCTGGGATCGGCGCCTCGATCCGGATATCAGCGGACGCCAGATTGAGCTGGATATCATCCTGCAGATTAATGATTCTGCTGACTTTAACCCCCATCTCCGGCTGCAGCTCATAGCGGGTCACCGTCGGACCCCGGCTCACGTTGACGACCTTCACATTGACGCCGAATGTCTCCAGAGTCTGCTGCAGTTTTGCCGCCGTATTCATCAGATGCTGACGTGAATCGCCCTTTACGGACTTCCCTTTTGTGAGAAGACTGACAGGCGGCAGCTTATACACCGGCTTCTTTTGCTCTGCAGACTGTATTTCCTGCGCGATGGATGCAATCTCCTGCTGTTTCTCTTTAGCGCCGGTTTTCTTCTTTTTTACCGGCTGTGCGTTTTTTTCAGGTACTGCATCTGCAGACCCCTCAGACGACAGGCCGGCTGATTCATCCGTATGTGCCGCTTCCATATCTTCCGCCGTTTTGTCAGGCCCCTCCGGAGAAACGGTTTCTCTTGAACCTTCCGGTATAATCTTGAAGGAAGGCCATGTCAGATCCGGATCCGCCGCCGCAGCAACCGGCTCTTCCTCCGGAAATGCGGAAGAGACTTCCGGCTGCTTAAGAAAGGACGGCATTGTGAAAGACTCGCCATTAATTTTAATCTGTGTTTCACTGAAAGCGGGGGAATTGAGCGCAGGTGCAGCGGGAACGGCATTTGCCGTATCTTTCCGCTTCTTCCCCGAAGAGTGCTCCTCTTTTGCGGATGCCTTCTTCCGGTCCGCTTTTTCCCGGCTGTCCAAAAACAGAGGCTCCTGCGTTTTCGCCGTGTGTGTGACACGGCCGAGAATTGTCTGCCCGTCCTCACCGAAAGCTTCCTCTTCCCTGCGAAGCTGAAGCTCATATTCCTCGCGTGCTTTCCTCCGGGCTCTCGACCGTTCACGGCTGCGGCGTCTCGCCGCACCGGCCGCTTTTGCCCCGCTCTTTCCGATACTGCGGAGAAGCGGACGCTGCGTGAGAACAATCGACGAGATGATCAGGCCAAATACTGTGACAATCCATGCCCCGATAACACCGAAGACATATCCGGAGAGGAAAATCATGATGCCGCCCACGAATCCGCCCCCCGTATGGTCCTCTGATCCGATCACATAAAAATCCGGAATCTGTGTATATCTGGAATATCCCTCCGTTAAGAGCTGCAGAAATGAACAGAGAAACACCGTCATAAGGAAAAGGCCCAGCATCTTCCTCAGAAGCAGCGGATTGCCTCTGTTGGCCACAAAAAATGCGTATCCGAAAAACAGAAGAATCGGAAAGGCGTATGCAAAGATACCGAAGACACCAAAAAGAACCCGGCTCATCGAGGCGCCGAAACGGCCGCCGACACCGAAGTTACCGAGCATAAGAAGAACGGATACAGCGAGAACAACGCAGATCCGGATCTCCTGTCCCACTGCGTAATCCGTATAGCCTTTATTTGATTTGCGTCCGGAGCTGCCGGACGATTTGCGCGAGGAAGATTTTTTCCTCTGCGGAGAACCCTTCTTTCTTCCGCGAGTGCTCTGTGCCATGTACTCCCCTTAGTATGTGTCAGATATGCGTTATATAAAACTGATAATAAGCGCTGCAACGCCTGCGGCAATACAGTAGACCGCAAATGTGCGGAAAGGGCGCGCAATTACCAGGCGTACCATCCGCTTCATCATGAAACCGCCGCTGATGGCCGCCCCTAAAAACCCCGCGGCGCAGATATAGGGAACATTTCCCGCAAAAGCACCTTCCGAAATCCCTCTTTTGATCTCGTAAATAAACGCGATGGCGCCCGGGAGGATAAACATCAGATAGCTGATCCGCACGGCTGTCTTTTTTCTGAGTCCCGCAAAGATTCCCGCCGTGATCGTGAGCGCGCTCCTCGAAAGACCCGGCAATACGGCGACACCCTGTGCAGCGCCTGCGCAGACCATTTTCCATAAAGGAAGATCCTTCAGCGGGCAGTTTCCTTCGGGCACCATGTCAGTCACAAAAAGGACAATCCCCGTGAGCATAAGGCCGATACCAGTGTACAGGACGGAACCTGACATGGATTCAGCGGCCTTCTGCAGGAGAAGCCCGAGGACAGCTGTCGGCACACAGGAGACGGCAAGGAGCAGGAGCAGTCTTCTGTAGTTGGTTTTCTGCGGCCGTTTGCTTTCAGGCGATTTCTTTTTGCGGCGGGAAGGAATGAGACGAGCCGCGCGGCCTGTCAGGCCGCGGAGCATCAGCAGGATTTCCCCGATCAGTCGTGTGACATCCCGGCGCATCGTAACAAGCACGGCTATAATAAGCCCCCCGTGGACGGAAGAATGAAAGAGAAACCTCGGATACGTCACGCCGGTAAGCTTCTCCAATATGACCATGTGCCCGGAGGAACTGACCGGGAGAAAACCGATCACCCCTGACATGACTCCGAGCAGCAGAGCGATCAAAAGATCCATACGATTATAACCTGTGCCTTATTATGCTTCCTCTTCATCCCAGTTGTGATACACGTCCTGCACGTCGTCGCTCTCATCCAGAAGATCCAGAATCTTCTGCAGGGACGAGACGGCCTGCGGGTCCGTGAGGGATACATAGTTCTGCGGAAGCATGGTGACCTCAGCCTCTGCCATCGGAATCTTCATCTCTTCGAGAGATTTCCGCACTTCCTCAAAAGAATCCGGTTCCGTGATAATCTCGTAGCTGTCGTCCTCTTCCGAGAAATCTGAGGCACCCGCGTCAAGAGCAGCCATCATCAGATCATCCGAATCCATATCGCACTCTTCTTTATCAATAATAATCTGCCCCTTCTCATCGAACATGAAAGAGACACTTCCGGGAGTGCCGATATTCCCGTTTCCTTTTGAAAATGCAGCACGCACATGCGCCGCTGTGCGGTTCTTGTTATCGGTCAGGGTCTTCACGATGATCGCGACGCCGTTCGGTCCGTATCCTTCGTATGTAAGCTGTTCATAGGCTGCGCCGCCGTTATCGCCGGCAGCCTTCTTGATGCCTCTTTCGATGGTGTCGTTCGGGACGTTGTTGGCCTTCGCCTTGGCAATGACGGAAGCGAGCTTGAAGTTATTGGCCGGATCCGGCCCGCCCTCCTTGACCGCGACAGCGATCTCTCTTCCGATGATCGTAAAGATCTTGCCCTTGGCTGCGTCGTTTTTCTCTTTCTTGTGCTTGATATTCGCAAATTTTGAATGTCCTGACATCTTACCTGGATTCCTTTCCGTCTGTTAATTGTTCCCTGCAGCAGCTCACGGCAGCTGAACTGTTACACTTCTTTCCTGATTCTGACTGCCCGCACCTTCCGGATCACGTGGTGCTCGGTTTTTAAAATATGAAACAGATATTCTTTTCCCGTCACAGACTTGTCTGCGTCCGTCGGTATGTGGCGGAGAAGGGAGGTCAGATACCCGTTCAGCGTTTCATACGGAGCATCCTCAAATTCGTATCCGAGTACCTCTCCGGCCCTCACAAGCGGGATCAGTCCGTCCATGATGATGCTTCCGTCTGCCCGGATATACACAGGCGAATCATCTGTGTCATACTCGGCGACGAATTCTCCTGCAAATTCATCAAAAAGATCTGCCATGGAAATCAGTCCGGACGTCTGTCCGTACTCGTCTACGACAATGATGAGATGGGATTCCGGCCCGCCGTCTTTCAGAATACCGCTTAAGGTACTCGTCTCGGGAACCATAAATACTTCAGTCAGAAGGCCCGGAATCTCCGCGAGCGGAAGATTGCGCCGCTCCTTGTGGTACACATACTCCCTCATGGCATCCGTGATGGATACGATCCCGTGGATGGTGTCAAGATTCTCTTCGTAGACCGGATAGCTTCTGTGTCCGGATGAAAGAATCTTATCCACAGCCTCCAGAAGAGGGATGGAACCGTCAAGCGCGACGATCTCACTGCGGTGCGTCATGAATTCTTTTGCCTTATGTTCAAACATAGAATGTACCATATTCAACGAAAATAATCAACCTGTTCCATGACCCTGCCGGCAACGAGGAAGCTTCTCGGAACACGCTTGGTGATATCAGAAACCAGCTCATAATTGAACCGCCCGCTGATTCTCCCGATCTCTTCTGCAGTGATAGTCTCCTCTCCCTGCTTTCCGAGAAGAACGACTTCATCTCCTACGGCGGCATCCTTGATCCCGGTGACGTCCACCATAAACTGATCCATACAGACCCTGCCGAGAATCGGTGCTCTCATGCCGTGAATCAGCACCTCTCCTTTCCCGGACAGCATTCTGGGATACCCGTCCGCATAACCGACGGGGATTGTCGCCACGACGGTATCGGCACTTGTTACATATGTTCCGCCGTAGCTGACCGGGCGCCCGGCCGGCAGCGTCTTCACATGAACAATATGGCTCTTTATGGCCATAACCGGCATGAGGCCTTCCATCTCCGATGCGACCTCGTCCGAAGGCATGAGCCCGTAAAGCGTGATCCCGGCCCTGACCATGTCCAGGTTCGCGTCCTGGAACCGCATGATTCCGGCGCTGTTGGAGGCATGTCGGATCGGTATCCTGATGCCTTTATTTTCAAGCGTTTTCAAAAATCTCCGGAACAGGTGGAACTGCTCTCTGGCGGGCGTAAGAGACGGCTCATCACATCTGGCAAAATGTGTGAAAATCCCCTCCACCACCACGTTCGGAAGTTTGGTGATCTCGGCAATCACATCGACGGAAGCCCTGTCGGGGGAAAAGCCGATCCGTCCCATTCCCGTATCCACAGCGATATGGATCCGGACGTCCTTCTGCAGACTCCGGGCGATGTCGGAGAGCATTTTTGCGGATTCATACTCGAAAACGCACGCACGGATATCATAGTCAATGATGTCCTCGTAGGATTCCGGAAATGCATAACCCAGAAGCATGATCGGTTTGCTGATCCCGCTCATCCTAAGCTGCATCGCTTCCTCCGGTGTCGCTACCGCATATCCCCATATATAAGGCAGGCTCTGAATATGCCTGGCGATCTGAATCGCCCCGTGGCCATAGCTGTCCGCTTTGACTACGGCGCAGATCGATGTATTCGGACTCAGCTTTCCAAGCATCAGGTCAAGATTGCAGTCGATGGCGTCAAGATTGATTTCCGCCTGCACGCGGCTGTATTTTCTCATACTTTTTCTCCCCTTACCGTCTTTCGTCAGCAGTGAATTCATCACTGCCAAAGAAGACTTCTTCGATTCCCTCGATTATATCTCCCGCTTTCATATAGCGTGTGCCCAGCTTCCTGCAGGCCGCGTCTCCGGAAAGGCCGTGCAGAAATACGGCCGTGGAGGCTGCCTGAATGCCCCTCATTCCCTGGCCCAGAAGCGACGCCAGCATGCCGGTGAGCACGTCTCCGCTTCCGGCAGTCGCCATTCCGCAGTTTCCGGACAGGTTGATCATAACCATTCCTTCCGGATCGGCCGTGACAGTAGACGCATCTTTAAGCACACATGTCAGCTTATATGCCCCCGCAAGATCCGACGCGGCTTTTGGAAGATTTCCGAGAATTTCCGGAATCGCACTCCCTGTGAGGCGCTTCATTTCCCCGGGGTGCGGTGTCACGTAAAGATCGCCGGCATAACTGCCAAGACGGGACGGATCTTCTGAAATGACGTTCAGCGCATCTGCGTCGAGGACAAGCGGCTTGTCGCTTTCCGCAAAGAGGACTTTCAGAATCTGTCTCCCTTCAGGAGTTATGCCAAGCCCGGGACCGCATGCAGCAGCGTCGCACCAGGGAAGATATGTACGGATGCACTCTTCCGCGGATTCCGGATCGTCATAAGTCGCGAGCATCGCTTCCGGCAGCATCTGCTGGAGGATTTCGCGGTTTGATTCCGAACTGACAATGCGCACCATTCCGGCTCCGCTGCGAAGGGCTGCGAGACCGGAGAGATAGGCCGCACCGGCCATATTCCTGGACCCGGCAATGAGCAGCACCTTTCCATAGGTCCCCTTGTTGCTGTCAGCTTTGCGCACAGGAAGAAGATCCGGCAGGTCCTTTATCTCCAGGGCACCGCCGCTCATAAGCTGTCCGGTAAATGCCACACCGATCTCCGCGATCCGGATATCCCCCGCGTAATCCGCGCCGGGATAGAGAAGCAGGCCTCTCTTTACTGCCTGCATGGTGACCGTCTCATCCGCGCGGACCGCACACCCGCGGACGGCGCCGGTGTCGGAATCGATTCCGCTGGGAATATCCACGGAAACAACCTTTGCTCCGCTTTTATTTACGGCGCGGAATGTATCGGCCAAAGGACCGCTCACATCACGCACAAGCCCGATCCCAAGGACAGCGTCCACGATGACGGTATAGGCGCCAAAGTCGGCGCTTTGCAGAAGCGGAACGCCGATATTCTTAATAATCTCAAACTGCCGTTTTGTCTCTGCTGTCATATGATCGGGATTTCCAAGCGGAAGGATCTCCACGGAAGCGCCCCGAAGAGACAGGATCCGCGCGCACGCGTATCCATCTCCTCCGTTATTGCCGGAGCCTGTCAGAACGAGGACGCGGCCCTTCTTCCCGGCCGCATGCAGATAATCCTCGACGGCAAGCGCCGTTTCATATGCAGCGCGCTCCATAAGCACGCATGAGGGAACACCGTACTCTTCCATCGTGCGGCGGTCGCATTCGCGCATTTCTTTTGCAGTCAATACAGGGATCATGCATTCCTCCTGTGATCAGCTTCTGTTTTATGCTTGCTTTTATCTGTCACTAAAACGATACCGGGGTCAAAAGACCCTGCCTATCATAATAATCTCAGCCAGATAGCTTGTCAATTTTTCATTCCCGTGTTTATAATTGAGAGCGGCATTGTTCTTTAAGAAATCAGTTTTGATGTGCCCATGCGGAGGCTCCCATGATACTAAATATTGCCGGCGTCTGTAAATCCTATGACGGCAAGGAGATTTTAAAAGATATTTCTTTTCATATTGAAGAGCACGAGAAAGCAGCCCTCATCGGTATTAACGGTGCGGGAAAGTCCACGCTGCTCAAAATTATTATGGGTATTGAAAGCGCGGATGCGGGGTGCGCGGTTGCATCCCGCGGCTGCAGGATCGGATACCTCGCGCAGCATCAGGATCTGACCGGCGAGAATACGATCTATGAGCAGCTTCTTTCGGTCCGCAGTGACCTGCTGGCACTCGAAGAAGAAATCCGCGCATCGGAGCGCAGGATGAACGGTCTTGCGGGACAGGCTCTGGAGGCGGAAATGGCTTCCTACGCGAGAATGACAGAACGCTTTGAGCGGGCCGACGGATACGCCTATAAAAGCGAGGTGACGGGAGTCCTAAAAGGACTGGGATTTAAGGAGGATGAGTTCGGCAAGCAGATCGGACAGCTTTCCGGCGGACAGAAAACAAGAGTTGCGCTGGGAACCCTCCTGCTTACGGCACCGGACCTGATTCTTCTCGACGAGCCGACCAACCATCTGGACATGCACTCGATTGAATGGCTTGAGACATATCTTCTCAACTATAAGGGAGCTGTTTTGATCGTTTCACATGACCGGTATTTTTTAAACCGTGTGGTCACAAAAGTAATTGAAATCGAGAACGGAACATCCCGCACCTACCGCGGCGATTACGATGCGTTCAGCAGGAAAAAAGAGGAGATCCGGAAAGCAGCATACTCCGCTTTCATGAAGGCGGAGCGGGAGCGGGCGCATCAGGAGGCCGTGATCACAAAGCTCCGGGAATTCAACCGGGAAAAGTCGATCAGGCGCGCGGAAAGCCGCGTTAAGATGCTCGCAAAACTGGATACGCCGGAACGGCCTGCAGATGAGGCGGACAGGATGGTGCTGCATTTTACCCCGGCAAAGGAAAGCGGCAAGGATGTTCTCCTTGTGGAGGACCTCTCCAAATCCTATCATGGCCGTTCCCTCTTCGAACACGTCGACTTTGAAATCAAAAAAGGGGAACACGTCGTTCTCATTGGGGACAACGGAACCGGAAAATCCACGATCCTCAAGATTTTAAACGGGGTGGTCACCGCTGACCGCGGCACCTTCCGGACCGGGTCCAATGTGGAAATCGGTTATTATGATCAGGAGATGCAGATCCTGAATGACAGCAAGACGATCTTTGAGGAGATCTCCGACGATTATCCGTCGATGACAAACACGGAGATCCGGTCGGGACTGGCCGCATTTCTCTTTACGGACGATGACGTATTCAAACGAATCGGGGATCTGTCCGGCGGGGAGAGAGCCCGCGTCTCCCTGTGCAAGCTGATGCTCGGGGATGCCAATTTCCTGATTCTCGACGAGCCGACGAATCACCTGGATATCGGCTCGCGGGAGGTACTCGAGTCCGCTGTGAGGGCCTATGAAGGAACGGTACTCTGCGTCTCGCACGACCGCTATTTCATCAACCGCACGGCTGACCGGATTTTGGATCTGACAAACTGCCAGATTCTGAACTATATCGGCAATTATGACTATTACCTCGAAAAGAGGGAGGACGTCGAGAAAGCATTCCTGGTATCCCGCGGAGAGGAGAAAGCAACGGACACCGTTTCTTCCTCCAAGGAGCAGTGGCGGACGCAGAAAGAGGAGGAAGCCAGAATCCGGAAGCACAAGAATGACCTCCTGCGCGTGGAGAAGCAGATTGAGGAGCTGGAGGAACGCTCCGCCTGCATTGATCAGATGTTTGAGGATCCGGAAGTTGTCTGCGACCCGGAAAAGCTCCTTGCGCTCAGCAAGGAGAAGGAGGAGCTGTCGGCCGCCCTGAAGGAAGTCTATGACAGGTGGGAAGAACTTGAATCGGAAGAACTGTGAACGATATTTTTCTTGGTCCTGCTCATGGCGAACGGATCTGCAGGCCTGAATTTAGAATCAGCATGTGAAAGGCCTGCAGACCGGATAGATCTGCAGGCCTTTATTTTCTAATTCAGCATCAGAGGGCCGCCTCATATGTGCCGCGGACAGCGCGGATAAATCCAAGTGAATCGACCACTGTCGGATTCGGGACCGTCGTGATCCTGGCCAGATCCCCGGTCATTGTGCCGCCCTCAATGGTATCCAGAACGGCTTTTTCCAGACGGTCGGCAAAGGAAACGAGATCCGGCAGCTCATCAAGTTCTCCTCTCTTCCGCAGGGCCCCTGTCCAGGCGAAGATCGTCGCGACGGAATTGGTCGATGTCGTCTCCCCTTTAAGATGTTTGTAATAATGGCGCTGCACAGTGCCGTGGGCCGCCTCGTACTCGAAGAACCCATCCGGTGATACAAGGACGGACGTCATCATGGCGAGGGATCCGAACGCGGAGGAAAGCATATCCGAGAAGACGTCTCCGTCATAGTTCTTGCACGCCCAGACAATTCCTCCCTCGCACTTCATAATGCGGGCGACAGCATCGTCGATAAGTGTGTAAAAGAATGTCAGTCCCTTTTCCTCAAAGCGGGTCTTATATTCCTCCTCGTACACCTTCTCAAAGATCTCCTTGAACGCCCGGTCGAAGGTCTTGGAGATGGTATCCTTCGTGGCAAACCACAGATCCTGCCCCGCTTCCAGAGCATAGGCAAAACAGCTTCTCGCAAAACTGGTAATGGAAGAATCGATATTATAGATACCCTGTACTACACCGGGACCGTCAAAAGAAAAGATCGTCTTCACGGTCTCTTTTCCGTCTTCCCCTGTGAAGACAAGGCGCGCTGTGCCCGGACCCTCCACGCGGATTTCGGTGTTCTTGTACACATCGCCGTAGGCATGACGGGCAATTGTGATCGGTTTCTTCCAGTTGCGGACACACGGCTCGATCCCTTTCACAATAATCGGCGCGCGGAATACGGTTCCGTCCAGCATAGCTCTCAGGGTTCCGTTGGGGCTCTTATACATCTTCTTAAGCCCGTATTCTTCCACGCGGGCCGGATTCGGAGTAATTGTCGCGCACTTGACGCCGACGCCGTACTTCTTGATCGCATTCGCGGCGTCTTCTGTCACTTTGTCATCTGTCTCATCGCGGTACGGCAGACCGAGATCATAGTATTCTGTCTTCAGATCAATAAAAGGAAGAAGAAGTTCATCCTTGATCATCGTCCACAGAATCCTTGTCATCTCATCCCCGTCCATCTCTACGAGGGGTGTTTTCATTATAATCCGGCTCATATTGCTTTTCTCCGTAATTCGTGTACATTGCCGCTCTGCACTTTGCCTTCCGGGCGGCGGTGTAATTACTGCTGCATCGACAGGACGTTCTTGTTTTTGATGATATAATCAACGAGAGAAACGACCGTAAGAATCATTGCCACGTACATCATCACGATCTGGACAATGTGCAGCGGTCCTTCCTGGAAATTGATGATCAGCATAATAATCATGATCATCTGGCTCACAGTCTTGGTTTTTCCCCACCAGCTGGCCGCAATCACGATGCCGTTATCAGAAGCAATCAGGCGGAACCCGCTGATGATAAATTCACGGGCGATAATGATGATGACAATCCAGGCGGGAAGCCTGCCCAGAGCGACCAGACAAATCATTGCGGAACACACAAGAAGCTTGTCGGCCAGCGGATCCATGAACTTGCCGAAGTCAGTGATCAGATTGTACCGTCTGGCAATGAGGCCGTCCGCCGTGTCCGTAAGAGACGCGAGGATAAACAGGACGAGCGATGCAATCGCCCAGCTGCCTTCCGCTTTTCCGACCAGCATACAGATGACAAACGGCACGATGAGAATCATACGCAGGCATGTCAGTTTGTTTGGAAGATTCATGTTCTTAATCACATCCATCGATCATTTCTCCTTTCAGATCATATTCCGATGCAGAAACTATCTTTACCCGGACAAGATCCCCGGACATCAGTTCCCGGGAGGACTCGAAGAAGAGGAATCCGTCAACCTGCGGGGCATCGCCCCTCGTTCGCGCGATATACACTCCTTCTTCGGGAATCCTTCCTTCGACAAATGCATCCATTGTCTGTCCGACGCGTGATACATTCTTAGCAAGTGAAATCTTCTGCTGAAGCCGCATGATCTCATCCATACGGCGCTTTTTCACTTTTTTTGTGATCTGCGGCTTCATCCCTGCCGCCGGTGTGCCCTCTTCCTGCGAATACATGAAGACGCCCAGCCTGTCAAACTGCATATCTTCCACAAAATGCAGCACCTCTTCGTGATCCTCCTCCGTCTCACCCGGAAAACCGGTGATCAGGGTCGTCCGAAGCACGATGTCAGGGATTTCCTTCCGCAGGGAGGCGATCAGGTCCGTGAGATCCTTCTTCGTGGTTCTGCGGTTCATTCTCTTAAGCACCGCATCGGACGCATGCTGGATCGGAAGATCCAGATAGTGACAGATCTTCTCCTCTTCCGCCATCACCGCAATGAGCTCCGGATAGATTTCCTCCGGATAGCAGTAAAGCAGGCGGATCCAGCGGATCGACTCTATGCGGCAGAGCTTTTTCAGAAGTTCATGCAGACACTTCCGTCCGTAGAGATCCGTCCCGTAAAGCGTCGTCTCCTGGGCAACAAGGATCAGCTCCGTCACTCCCCGGGAAGCGAGCATTTCGGCTTCGCGGATGAGATCCTCCATTGGAAAACTCCGGAAATGGCCGCGGAAATCCGGTATGGCGCAATACGTACACCGCTTGTCACAGCCCTCCGCGATCTTAAGGTAAGCGTAATGGCCGCCGGTGGAGAGCATGCGCCCTGCTTCTTTGGCAGGAGGATCAAGACTCGGATCCCGGACCGCCGCCGTTCTGTGTCCGATCAGCGCCTCTTCCGCCGCCTCCACAATACGGTCCACCCCCGTCGTACCGACAATGGCGTCGACCTCGGGGATGTCCTTTAGAATTTCCTCACTGTATCGCTGCGCCATGCATCCCGCCGCTATGAGGACCTTTAGATGCGCGGTCTCCTTCAGACGGGCGAGGTCAAAGATCCGTTCGATGCTCTCCTTTTTGGCGTCCTCAATAAAGCAGCACGTATTGATGACTGCGATGTCCGCCTCTTCCTCGCTGTCTGTGAGGACAAACCCGTGCGCAGAAAGCAAAGCCAGCATCCGCTCCGAATCGACCAGGTTCTTGTCGCACCCGAGCGAGACAAAATAAAACTTAAGCGAATGCGGTTCAGACATCAGTATTCTCATCCGGAAGGATCCGGACCTCTCCCTGGTAGATCTCCTCTACGGCGATGGAGAGAGGCTTTTTCTCAAGGGGAGCCGGAACAAGCGGCTCATCCCCGTTCACAATCTGGCGCGCTCTCTTAGCGGTCGCCATGACAATGGAGTAACGGCTCGATACGATCGGAGTTGTATCGTCTTCGCTCTCACTGTTTACCACTTCCATCATTTCCTTGTAAGAAGGGTGGATCATCATAATAGTATTTCCCCTTTCATTAATACCCTCAGCTATTTAAAACTCCTGCAGTTCTTTCGTAATCTGCCGGATCAGATCGCCGCAGCGGGAGCTCTTCGCGTGCTCCGCCGAAACAATTCCTTCCAGTACCGCGACAGCCTCTGCCAGGTCATCGTTGACAAGAATATAATCATAATCTGCCATCCATGAGGTCTCTTCCGCGGCACGTTTCAGTCTGCCGGCTACTTTCTCCGGTGACTCCGTGCCTCTTCCCAAAAGGCGCTCCCGCAGAATCTTTGCGGAAGGCGTCGTCACAAAGATCAGTACCGTATCCGGGAACCGCTTTTTGATATTCCGGGCTCCCTGCACGTCGATCTCAAGGATCACATCCTTCCCTGCCGCAAGCTGCTCGTCTACATAGGCTCTCGGCGTTCCGTAAAAATGGTCCTGGTACCTGGCATACTCATACAGTTCCTCCGCCCGGATCATCTCCCGGAAGCGCTCTTCGGAGACGTAAAAGTAGTGGACTCCGTGGATCTCCCCCTCCCGGGGTTCCCTCGTGGTCGCGGAGACTGACAGAGCAAAACGATCGTTGTTCTCTATGAGTTCCCTCACCAGCGTTCCTTTTCCTGCACCGGAAAAGCCGGACAGTACAAAAAGAATTCCTTCTTTCATCAAGCCGTATCCCTCCAGCTGTTAAACAGATCTTCGTAACCCGCTTCGCTCGTTATATATGAACCGCATTGTTACTCCAGATTCTGGATCTGCTCCCGGATCTTCTCGATTGTCGTCTTCATCGCGATCCCCGCATCCGCAGTCAGGAGGTCGCCGGCCTTCGAGAGCGTCGTATTGGCTTCCCGGTTCATCTCCTGGGCGATGAAATCGAGCTTTCTTCCGATGCTGCCCTTCTTTTCGAGCTCTTTCTTCATCTGTTCGATATGGCTCTTCAGCCGGACAGTCTCCTCATCGGTACAGATCTTGTCGGCATACAGCGCGCATTCGGCAATAATCCGGCTCTCCTCTATGGAGCGGTCCTCGAGGAGCTCCGCCAGCTTGTCAGTGAGCTTTTCCTGATAGGCGGCCATGATCTCCGGTTCGTGCGCAATGACGTCAGAGACAAGGGAAGAAAGTTCTTCCAGTTTGGAAAGGATGTCGGCTTTCAGCTGCTCCCCTTCCGCCTCTCTGGCGTCATTAAATTCGGAAACGGCTTCCTCGAGAACCGGCAGCATCAGATTCCAGATCTCATCCTCATCGCGCTCCGCGTCACCGACCATAAATACCTCCGGTGCGCGCACGAGATCCGAGATTGAAACATCCCCCGTCAGAGAATGCGCCGTGATAAGTTCCCGCATGCGCTCCACATAGGAAGCGGCCAGTGCCTCGTTCACATGCAGGGTGCCGGCGGCATCCCCGTACTCCTCGGAGGAGATGAAGATGTCCACTTTTCCGCGCTCAATATCCTGCTTCAGATATGTGCGGATCCGGGATTCCAGATACATGAACTTGCGCGGTATACGGATATTAAAATCTGCGTACCGGTTGTTGACGGACTTCAGTTCAATGCCGATTTTATGCGTGTCGGAGACAGCCTCCGCTCTGCCATAACCGGTCATGCTCCGTATCATAACTGCACTCTCCTGCCTGTGTTGCATCATAATGAATATCCAAAACAGTTTACAGCAAATACGGTTTATCGTCAACCCGCGCAGAATGTGGTATGATGCTTTTAAGCACATCTTTAGCAGGACCGCCGAACAGTGACGAAACAGATGATTACGGAGAACGGACAATGGCATTTGACGGAATCACAACGAGATATCTGGCACTTGAGCTCCACGAATCCCTCTCGGGAGGCGGCATCAGCCGCATCATACAGCCGGAGAAGGATGAGCTGCTGCTGACGATTAAAAACAATAAGAATACATTTCTCCTGATGATGAGCGCGAGCGCCTCCCTCCCCCTCCTTAGTCTGACGAATGAGAAGAAGGAAGCGCCGCCTTCCGCCCCCGCATTTTCCATGCTTCTGCGCAAGCATCTTCAGGGAGGAAGGATTCTGTCCGTGCGCCAGCCCGGCCTCGAGCGGATCGTGAATATCACCGTTGAGCATTTCGATGAACTCGGTGACCGGAGGCAGAAGCATCTGATCATCGAGCTGATGGGAAAATACAGCAACATCATATTTACGGATGACAGTTATACCATCATCGACAGCATCAAAAGAATTCCCGCGTCTGTCAGTTCCGTGCGGGAAGTACTTCCCGGAAAAAAGTGGTTTATCCCGGAGACCTCGCAGAAAGAGAATCCCCTGCTCGCAGATCACAGCTCATTTTCCGAGCGGTGCGCAGGGATGAAGGGACCCGTCTCCCGCGCTGTCGTCGATGCATTTACCGGTATATCTCCCACGCAGGCGGAGGAGATTCTTTACAGGGCCGGCGTTGACCCCAGAAAAGATTACGCCTCCTGCGATGATGCGGAGAAGGATGCGCTGGCAGATTGTTTTCTTTCCATTATGGAACAGGTAAAGGCCGGTGATTTCTGCCCGCGGATCTATCTCCTTGAGGGAATGCCGGTTGAATTCTCCGGCCTGCCGCTGACGATGTACGCGCACGCGCCGTACAGCACCGAAGAAGCGGCATCCGCAAGTGACATGATCTGCCGTTATTACGGCGCGAAGGCTAAAGCGACCAGAATCCGTCAGAAATCTTCGGATCTCCGGCACGCCGCCTCCAACGCGCTGGACCGCGTTAATAAAAAATTCGCCCTGCAGGAAAAGCAGCTTAAAAATACGGAAAAGCGCGATAAGTACAGAATATACGGGGAAATGCTGAACACCTGGGGCTACGCCGCGGAGCCCGGAGCAAAGGAACTGACCTGCACGAATTACTATACGGACGAACCGATCACGGTGCCGCTTGATCCGACACTCACGGTATCCGAGAACGCGCAGCGGTATTTTGCCCGTTATAATAAATTGAAGCGCACCAGTGAGGCGCTTTCCGTACAGATCCGGGAGACCGCGGAGGACCGCGAGCAGCTGAGAGCGATTCTCGCCTCCATTGATCTTGCGGAAAATGAGCCGGATCTCACCGAAATCCGCCGCGAGATGGCGGACTACGGGTTCGTGCAGAGAAAAAGCTCCGAAAAGAAAGGAGCCAGGAAAGCGCCTCGCTCTGCCCCGCTTCGCTATCTGTCCTCAGATGGATTTGAAATGCTCGTGGGAAAAAATAATTACCAGAATGAGGAACTGTCCTTTAAGATTGCCTCGTCTGACGATTACTGGTTCCATGCGAAGGGCATCCCCGGATCACATGTGATCGTACGGTGCGCCGGGCGGGATGTGCCGGACCGGACGTTCGAGGAGGCGGGCGCTCTCGCGGCGTACTATTCTTCCGGTCGGAAGGCGGCGAAGGTCGAGATTGACTATACGCTGCGGAGGAATCTCCGCAAGACCAACGGGGGAAAGCCCGGGTTCGTGATCTATCACACGAACTACTCCCTCATAGCCGTACCCGACATCTCATGCCTTAAAAAAATGGAGTGAGATGACTTCAATTATCTTTGATGCCTGCATAAGAAAAATAGTTAAAGAAAAGACAGGGAGCGTGCCCCTGTCTTTTGTTCATTCGTTAGGTATACGCGGCTGCATTTTACTTGCGGATCACGATGTTGATGATCTTACCCGGCACATAGATCTCTTTTACGATCTGCGCCCCGGCAATCTTATCCGCAACGGCCTCTTTCGCTTTGGCGAGTGCTTCCTCGCGGTCCGCCGTGACAGAGAGCAGAACCGTCGCCTTCATCTTGCCGTTCAGCTGGACCGCAATTTCCTTCTCGTCGTCTTTCCGGAGTTCAGGATCGCTCTCCGGCCAGCGGGCGGAGAACACTGTATCACTGTGCCCGTATCTCTCCCACAGTTCTTCCGCGATGTGCGGTGCAAATGGAGCCAGAAGGATGATGTAGGCCTCGATGGTCTCGCGGTCGATTCCGCCGGAAACTGCCGCGCATTTCTGAAGCGCGTTGTTGTACTCCATAAACTTGGCGATCGCCGTATTGAGCTGGAAAGTTTCCAGTCTCTGCGTGATGTCGTGGATCAGCTTGTGGCGGATCTTGATCATCTCGGATGTCGCGGGTGTATCCGTCTCGAGGGAATCGACCGCCAGTTTCCAGAACTTGTTGAGGAAGCGGTATACGCCGTCGATTCCCCGGTCGTCCCACTCGGCGTCGAGATCCGGCGGTCCGACGAACAGCTCGTAGATCCGGAGGGAATCACAGCCGTAATCGCGGACGAGATCGTCCGGATTGACGACATTCCCTTTCGACTTGCTCATCTTGATGCCATTTTTACCGGTTATCATGCCCTGGTTAAAGAGCTTGATAAACGGTTCGTCAAACGGAACGACGCCGATATCGTGGAGGAACTTCGTCCAGAATCTCGAGTACAGAAGATGAAGGACAGCATGTTCGACACCGCCGATATACATATCGACCGGAAGATATTTTTCCGCTTTCTCCTTGGATACGAGCTCCTGATCATTCTTATTGTCCACATAGCGCAGGAAATACCAGCTGGAGCCGGCCCACTGCGGCATCGTGTTCGTCTCCCGCCTGGCCGGTTTTCCGCAGCACGGGCAGGTGGTATTGACCCAGGAGTCGATCGCCGCAAGCGGTGATTCTCCGGTTCCTGTCGGCTCATAGCGCTCGACATCCGGAAGAAGAACCGGAAGCTGATCTTCCGGAACCGGTACATTTCCGCAGTCCGGGCAGTGAATGATCGGGATGGGTTCTCCCCAGTATCTCTGGCGGGAGAACACCCAGTCTCTGAGTTTATAATTGGTTGTCACCTTACAGATGCCCTGCTTTTCCAGCTTCTCCGGCAGCTCCTTTTTCGCGGTCTCCGAATCCATCCCGTTCCAGTCGCCGGAATTGATCATGATGCCGGGAAGTGTGTACGCCTCGGTGAGATTCGGATTCTCAATTCCGTCCGGCGCAATGACCTGCACGATCGGAAGATCGAACTTCCTGGCGAAGGCGAAGTCTCTCTCGTCATGCGCGGGCACGCACATGATCGCACCCGTGCCGTAATCAGCGAGAACATAATCGGACAGCCAGATCGGGATCAGCGCCCCGTTCACAGGGTTTATGCAGCAGCTTCCGGTAAAGACGCCGGTCTTCTCGCGATCCTGCAGGCGGTCGACACTGGACTTCATAGAAGCCTTGTAGATATAGTCCTCCACCTCTGCGCGGCGATCGTCCGAAGCAAGTTTTGCGGCCAGCTCGTGTTCCGGCGCAAGAACCATGAATGTCGCGCCGTAAAGTGTGTCCGGTCTCGTTGTGTAAATACGGATCTTTTCTTCCCGGCCGTCAATCGCAAAATCAACTTCAGCGCCGTGTGACTTCCCGATCCAGTCCGTCTGCATCTTCTTTACTTTTGCCGGCCAGTCGAGAGTATCCAGTCCGGAGAGCAGGCGGTCCGCGTACTTCGTGATTCTAAGCATCCACTGCCGCAGGTTTTTCTTTGTGACAGGCGTGCCGCATCGTTCGCAGCAGCCGTTGACCACTTCCTCATTCGCAAGTCCGGTCTTGCAGGAAGGACACCAGTTGATCGGGAACTCCTTCTCGTAGGCGAGTCCTTCCTTGAACATCTTCACAAAGATCCACTGAGTCCACTTAAAGTAAGCAGGGTCTGTCGTGTTGACTTCAAGATCCCAGTCATAGATCGCACCGATATCCTTGATCTGACGGCGGATATTGTCCACGTTCTTCTTTGTCTGAACTGCAGGATGGACGCCCATTTTGATCGCGTAGTTCTCTGCCGGCAGGCCGAAGGCATCCCAGCCCATGGGATGGATCACATAATAGCCGTTCAGAAGCTTATAGCGGCTCCAGACGTCCGAGATCACATACCCCCTCCAGTGTCCGACGTGAAGCCCGCTTCCCGACGGATATGGGAACATATCCAGGCAGTAATACTTCTCTTTGCTGCCGTCATTGACATTGACCGGGTGCTCCTCCCAGTGCTTCGTCCATTTGCTTTCAATCTCCCGGTGGTTATACGGAACTGCCATAATTGCCTCCTTTATCTACAAACAGCGGCCGTCAGCCGCTTTTTGTACGCTCAAACAAAGTAATTCTAAAAGCAAGCGGTATGTTTGTCAAGACTTCGGCTTTTCAGTTGCATTTTCATTCTTTATCAGATACTATTCATTAAGAAACATTTTTTAATTTCTTAAGTATCTATACACATTCGGTTCACAAAGTCGGCGTACGATGATATACGTCACAAGCCACATAAAGGAGGTGCGGTAGAGATGGGAAAATTTGAAGATGGAATTAAAAAAGCTCTCCTTGCCGGCGTCGGTGTTGCAGCAATCACAGCTGAAAAGTCAAAAGTGATCATCGACGAACTGGTAAAGAAGGGAGAGGTCACTGTTGAAGAAGGCAAAAAGATGAAGGAAGAACTTCGTCAGAAGAAGGAAGCGGAAGAAGCTGCTGCCAGGGAAGCCGCTGAGGCCGAAAAGATCAATATCGAATTCCCTGAAGAAGAAGCGGCGGACGAGGAAGTTCGCGCTGTCACGGACGAAGCCCTTGCGGATGAAGAAGCGGCAGAGGAAGAAGCCGCGGACGAGGAAACCGCAGATGAAGAAGCGGCGGAAAGCGTCGGTGAAAAAGTCAAAAAAGCAGCCGGAGATGTGGCGGGCAATGCGAAGGATTTCGCCAAGATGCTGAAGGATCTGACACGCGAAGAGGCCGCCAATTTGAAGAACGCTCTCGAGGATTTTTTGAAATAATAGAACCTGCTTTCATCATTTCAGTAAAAAAGATCCCGAATCGCGGGATCTTTTTTTTGAATAGGATATTCCTCGGAATTCCCTGTTCGATAAAAACCTGAATATTAAAAAAATCAAAGCATCCGGTATTTACGGACAGAAGTCAAAGGCATTCTTAATGACCGTAACTTTTTGCGGCGTGACACCGACGACGTCAAACCGGCATGGCGCTGTCTCAGGTATGCGATGTTTCAGCATATAATAAGCAGCCGTTCTGGATATCACACGCTGCTTTTTATAGTTCACTGCCTCAAGCGGATCTCCCGCTGCATCCCCGGAGCGGTATTTCACTTCTATAAAAACCAGCTCCCTTCCGTCCTCGGCGACAATGTCGATTTCTCCGGAACGGCAGCGAAAATTCGTCTCACGGATCTGGTACCCCTCCGCCCGCAGATATCTGCAGGCGAGTTTCTCATATTTCTTCCCGACGGAACGTCTGCTGTCTCCCATCAGCGGTTCTCCACGAAATGCCCGATAAAGCTTCGGCGGTGTATGGGGCAGGGGCCGAGTTTCTTCAGCGCCTCAATATGCTCCCTTGTACCGTACCCCTTGGTCCTCGCAAAGCCATAACCGGGATATAATCTGTCATAGTCCTGCATGAGACGGTCTCTTGTGACCTTGGCGATTATACTGGCTGCGGCGATCGAACAGCTTTTGCTGTCACCCTTAACAATCGGGCACTGCGGTATAGAAACCTGCGGGATTGTAACGGCGTCATTCAGCAGAAAATCCGGAGCCGGATCCATGGAAGCGATCGCTTTGCGCATCGCGGAATATGTCGCCTGGAGAATATTGATCTCATCGATCACTTCCCATGACTCCATCCCTACGGACCAGGAGACACACTCCTCCATCAGGACATCGTAGAGTTCATCCCGCTTGCGTTCCGTCAGCTTTTTGGAATCGTTCAGGTACAGAACCGGGTGGTCAGAAGGCAAAATCACACAGGCTGCCACGACAGGCCCCGCCAGAGGTCCTCTTCCCACCTCATCGATCCCTCCGATCAGGCCCTTCTCCTGAAAGCGCTCCTCATACACAAGCATGCCGCGCGTTCTTTCGATTTCCTTCTCGAGCCGGATCTTTTTCTTTTCATCCGCAGCTTTCATCTTACCTTTCTTTCATATCATGAAAATGATCCAGTGTAATTCTTCCAATCCTTCCCTGCCGGAAGTCGTCGAGCAAAACCCGTGCTGTTTTGTCATAATCCGGCATACCGCCCTTTTTCAGACAGCCGCATTTTAAAGCAACGGCGTCATACAGTTCCGGGAGCGACAGGTCTTCGTCAATCCGGTAGCGCGCTGCGATGGCCCCCGGATATGTCTCTTTTAAAAGACGGAGCAGTTCAGCGGAGAGCTCACCGGGATCGAGAATGTCATCCGGAATGGAGCCGGTCAGGGCAATCTTCTTGCCGATCTCCTGATCCTCAAATTTCGGCCAGAGAAGTCCCGGCGTATCGAGGAGCCAGACCTCTTTGCTCATGCGGATCCACTGTCTTCCGCGGGTCACTCCGGGTTTATTTCCGGTCTTAAGGGAAGATGATCCCGAAAAAGAATTGATAAATGTCGATTTTCCGACATTCGGAATTCCCGCGACCATCGCGCGGATGGGGCGTCCCGTGATGCCGCGCCTTCTGTCCCTTTCAATTTTGTCCCGGCATATATCCAGAATCACGTCTGTCAGGCGCCGGATTTCCTTGCTGTTCCTGAGATCACAGACATAGGGATGCAGTCCCTGTGAAGCGTAATGAGCAGTCCAAAGCGCCGTCTCGTCAGGATCCGCCAGATCGGCCTTTCCGAGAAGGAGCAGGTTTGCTTTTCCAAGGGTCAGCTTCAGAAGATCCGGATTCCTGCCGGAGCAAGGAATTCTCGCGTCGATAATTTCAATGAGGAGATCTATCAGTTTCAGATTCTCCTGCATCTCACGGCGGGTCTTCGTCATATGACCCGGATACCACTGATAGTCCATCTGCTGTCTCCTTACACAAAGCCGGCCCGCTTCAGCGGCCGTCCCCTGAACCAGACCTTTCCGAATATCTGGCTGCGCTTGATATTACCTACGTCCGCGAAACGGCTGTCCTCACTGTTGTTGCGGTTGTCACCGAGTACAAAATACTCTCCGCTTCCCAAACGGATCCCGTTCTCCGCAAGTCCGGGCTTTGTAATATTCGGAAATTCCTTATTCTCAATATACGTTTTGCCGTCAATTAAAATGAGTCCGTCCCTGATCTGAACTGTCTCGCCCGGAAGCGCGATGACGCGTTTCACATGAATTCCGGTATCATATTCACCGTTCGATTTGAAGGCGATCACATCTCCTCTCCGGACACCGTGCATCATATAACTGACTCGGTTTATAAAGACCAGGTCACTTGACCGCAGCGTCGGGTTCATAGAATTTTCCTGAATCAGAACAAGGCTGAAAAATGCGGCAGCGACCACATAGGACAAGATAATGACCGCTGCGACCTGAAACAGAGTAACCATGCGGCGCCTGCGCTTTTCCCGCCGGATGCGGCTGTGCAGTTCCTGATAGGTTGAAGACTTTGCCATAACGTTTGAATTCCTTCTGCCGATTTCAACGATTTCCCTTGCTGCCCGTGTGCATACTGCCGGAGAATTTTTGCACAAGAGGGCCGTCTAAAGAATTCCCTCTTCTATGAAAAGAGGGAAGCTGCACACCTGCGGTGCGCCTGCCTCCCATATACAGCGTATTAATTATGTCCGCCAGCTGTCTTACCGAATAATCTCTTTGACCTTGGCGCTCTTGCCGGAACGGCCTCTTAAGTAGAAGAGCTTCGCGCGTCTGACTTTACCGTGGCGAACCACGACAATTTTCTCAACGTTCGGAGAATGCAGCGGCCATGTCTTCTCCACACCGACGCCGTTGGAAACTTTACGGACTGTGAATGTCTCGCGGTTTCCGCCGCCCTGTCTCTTCAGAACGACTCCTTCGAATACCTGAATTCTTTCACGGTTTCCTTCTTTAATCTTTCCGTGTACACGGATTGTATCACCGACACGAAAATCCGTAATATCCGACTTAAGCTGTTCGTCTTCGATCTTTTTGATAATCTCGTTCATCTTTTGTTTGTCTCCTTACTCTTTATATAAAATGGATGTTCAGTGCCGGTCTTATGAGACTGCCGGTAGAGGACCATCATTCGTCAACCTGTTAATAATACTACGATTGATTTTTTATAGCAAGATAATTTCTTATAAATTCGCGCTCTTTTGGACTGATCGCAGCGTTTTCAAGAAGGTCCGGTCTTCTTTCTGCCGTGCGGATCAGGGACTGCTCGCGTCTCCACGCATCTACTTTGGCGTGATCCCCGGACAGAAGAATTTTGGGAACAGGAATTCCGTTCCACACCTCAGGGCGCGAATACTGCGGAAATTCCAGAAGGCCGTCTCCGAAGGAATCATCTTCGGCGGATTCCTGATTGTGCAGTACTCCCGGGATCATGCGGCTGATCGCATCGATCATGCACATGGCAGGAAGTTCGCCGCCGGTCAGAACAAAATCACCGATCGACACGTTGTCCGTCACAATCGTATCAAGGACCCTCTCATCAATTCCTTCATAGCGGCCGCACAGGAAGATAATCCCCTTCTCCAGCGCCAGCTCCCTGGCCAGCATCTGGTCAACAACACGCCCCTGCGGCGTCATGTGCAGAACGCGCGGTTTATAGTCCAGCTGATCCGCGACAGAGCGATACGCGTCGTAGATCGGCTGAGCCTGCATGACCATGCCCGCACCTCCGCCGTAGGGATAATCGTCTGTCTTTCCGTGCTTACTCAGCGTAAAATCGCGGATATTGATTCCCCGGATCCGGATCAGTCCCTCTTCCTCGGCTCTGCCGATGATGCTTGTATGGAGACCTTCCGTCACCATCTCCGGAAACAGAGTGAGAACATAATAATCCATACTCAGATCTCCTTCATCGGCCGGACAACGATGCGGTCTTCTTCCGGCGCAATTTCAAGCACCACATCCGGAATACAGGCGAGATACTGCACACTTCCGTCCGTTCTGCGGACAGCATAAACATCATTCGCGCCGGTCTTCAAAATATCTGCCAGTGTGCCGTATACGGAACCATCCTCCAGATAAACGGTGCACTCCAGAAGATCGCCGATATAGTACTCATTTTCCCTGAGAGGAAGAGCGTCCCTGCGGTCTACAAATATACCGAGTGTGCGGAGTTTCTGCGCCTCTTCAATCGTGTCAAGACCGGCAAATTTGCAGATCGGCCGCCCCTTGTGATAGCGGACACGTTCCACCTTGAAGCTCCTGCCGGGATCGTCGTCATCATTCTCATCTGCCAGAATGATTTCCCGGAGATCATCGAACCGCCGCAGTTCATCCGTTGTCGGATACACGTTTACTTCTCCGTGAAGACCGTGCGGCGATGTAATGACACCAACCAAAACTCTCTTCAGCATTACTGTACAATATCCACGACCACTTTGCGGTCGTTCTTTGTAGAGGCGGCCTTCACCACAGCGCGGATCGCTTTGGCAATGCGGCCCTGCCGGCCGATCACCTTCCCCATATCCGAAGGCGCCACTTTCAGTTCGACAATTGTCTCACCGTTTTCCTCGCGTTCAGTAACAGTGACCTGATCGGGGAATTCGACAAGAGCCTTGGCGATTACTTCGACTAACTCTTTCAAATTCTACCTCCATCCACCGTCTTACTTTGTGATTCCGGCGATCTTCAGAAGTTTGGCGACTTCGTCTGTGGGCTGTGCTCCGTTGGCAAGCCATTTCCTCGCTGCTTCCTCATCGATGCGGTACTCACTGGGATTCTTCGTGGGATCATATGTGCCGATCTCTTCAATGAATCTTCCGTCTCTGGGGGATCTGGAATCCGCGACGATAATTCTGTAGAAAGGAGCCTTCTTTTTGCCAAGTCTTCTAAGTCTGATTTTAACCATTTTTCATTCCTCCATTATGATTAATCGATTTGAGTTATATGTGTAACTGTTCAGCTCCCTCATTTTCCGGGGCGTACAGAGCGCCTCACGGACGGCTGAACAGTATCATATATGAATTAATTATTCCTTAAGGGTTCCGACTGCTCCGCCGATTCTATCAGAACGGGAATTTCATCCCGCCCAGAGCGCCTCCCAAACCGCCGCGGCGTCCCCGGCCTTTCATCATTCCGGGCATCTGCTTCATCATCTTGCGTGCTTCGTTAAACTGCTTGACAAGGCGGTTGACCTCACTGATGTCGACACCGGCGCCTCTGGCTATTCTCTGCTTTCTGGAGACGTTGAGGATATCCGGATTCGATCGCTCCTGCGGTGTCATCGAAAGGATGATCGCCTCCGTCTTTTTGAGCTGCTTCTCATCCACCATGGAGGACAGTTCCTGTGCTTTCGCCCCCACGCCCGGCAGCATGGAAAGAATGCTCTCAAGGCCGCCCATGCTCTTCATCTGCTCCATGGAAGTCAGATAGTCGTCAAATCCGAAGGAGGCTTTCCGGAGCTTCTTCTCCATCTCCGCCGCCTTCTGCTCGTCGATCCCGGCCTGCGCCTTCTCGATCAGTGTCAGGACGTCGCCCATACCCAGTATGCGGCTCGCCATTCTGTCCGGATAAAACTGCTCCAGATCATTCATCTTCTCGCCCATACCGACATAAAGCAGGGGCTTTCCGGTCATTGTGCGGACGGACAGGGCGGCGCCGCCCCTTGTATCACCGTCACACTTTGTCAGAATGATGCCGTCGATTCCGACCTTATAGGTGAACGTCCTGGCAACATTGACGGCTTCCTGACCGGTCATCGCATCTACAACGAGAACAGTGTAGTCGACCTGGATCTCCTTCTTTATGTTTTTCAGTTCCTTCATCATATCGTCGTCGATCTGCAGTCTTCCCGCTGTATCGATCAGTACGATATTAAAGCCGTTCGAAGTCGCGTGAGCGACCGCCGCCCGTGCGATATCCACCGGGTTCTTTCGGTCACCCATCGTAAAGACAGGCACGCCGACCTTCTCTCCGTTAGTTTCGAGCTGCTTGATGGCACCGGGGCGGTATACGTCGCAGGCGACAAGAAGCGGTTTTTTCCCGTTGCTCTTATATTTGCCGGCAAGCTTGGCCGCCGTCGTCGTCTTACCGGAACCCTGCAGACCCGTCATCAGGATAACTGTCATACCGTTCTGATTCAGCGGAATCTCTGTTTTTTCGGAGCCCATGAGCTCCACCAGCTGATCGTGGACGATCTTAATGACCATCTGACCGGGATTGAGTCCGCTCATCACGTTTTCGCCGATGGCTTTCTCTTCCACCTGTCTGGTGAAGTTCTTGACGACTTTAAAGTTGACGTCCGCCTCGAGAAGTGCCATCTTGACTTCCTTCATCGCGTTCCGGACATCATCCTCCGTGAGACGCCCCTTGCTTCTCAGCTGCTTGAAGACACTCTGCAGTTTTTCTGTCAGGTTTTCAAAAGCCATCTATAATTCCTCCAGGATTTCATCCGCCAGCTTTTGGACTTCCGTATCCCCGGAACGCTGCCGGATCTCCTCTGCCAGGCGTTTGATCTCCAGAAACTTTCGGACCAGGCCCAGCTTATCTTCATACCCGTGAAGAATCCGGGCTGTCCTCCGGACCGTGTCGTGTACACTCTGCCTTGATATGCCGTAGAGTTCCGCGATCTCCCCGAGCGAATAATCGTTCATCCGCACATCTTCATACAGGTTCTTCTGTCTCGTTGTGAGAAGCTCGCCGTAGAAATCGTAAAGCAGAGCCTCCTCGTACTTCTTATCCATAGCGTTCCCAATCATACAGGAAATCAGAAAGCGTGTCAAGTGTTTTTACTTGACATGCTTCTCTTTTCTTTCGTGCCTGTACGCATCCTGCCTAAGACTTAGAATTTAACAGAGAATTCCCGGGCATTTCCCAGCCGATGAAAAAGCCGGGAATCCATGATTTCTCAGGATTCCCGGCTTCAGCCGATGATCGGACTCGAACCGATGACCTACGCATTACGAATGCGTTGCTCTACCAACTGAGCCACATCGGCCTGTTACCTGAATCATTATACACGAGTCAGAAAAAAAATCAACAGGAAATTTCAATCCGCTCTTAATCTTCCAGAATGGACGCCATATCACGGATCACATTGTCCGGTGCCTCCTCAATCCGTCCGCTGTCGCAGAAAGAAGCAA
>JAFRMI010000005.1 GCA_017430765.1 Lachnospiraceae bacterium
CACCGCGCACCGGACGGCCTGCCGGAGGACTTTCCGTACAGTCTGTTTCTCCCTTCCGGCATTCCGGAGAGCGGGACGTCCGACGACCTGCCGTATCTCGAACAGTCATTCCATGTATGCGACCTGCTCTACGGGTATATGGACCGCTTCGCCCATCCGGACGGGATCCCGGATGTCCTTGCCTGCAAGGAGAAGCTTTCGAAAGCCATTATGGAGATCCTTGACCGGCAGGAGCTTGACCGCCGGCGGTGCCGGGAGTGCGGACGCCCGCTGTCCTGGATCTATCCTTACGCAATCTGTGACCGGTGTTACACAAGAAAACGGTACCGCAGGAAGCGGTAAAGTGGGGTAAACGGAGATGTTTATTCTGTTCTTTTTGCTTTGGGTGATACTGAACGGCCGCGTGACCGTTGAAATTGTGCTTTTCGGCGCCGCGGTCTCGGCGGGTATGACCTGTTTCACACACCGCATATTCGGATACGGATGGAACGGTGACAGGGTGTTTTTGAAAAATATCCCGTTCTTCCTCCGGTTTTTGCCGGTTCTTATTATAGAGATCGTTAAGGCCGCCTGCGCTGTCACGGCAGTGATTCTTACGGGAAGGAAACCTGATCCGGTGATTCACGAGTTTGATTCCGGCCTTGGGAGCGAGGTGCAGAACGTGATCCTGGCCAATGCGATCACGCTGACGCCGGGGACATATACGGTTGTTCAGGAAGGGGAACATTTCGTGGTCCACTGCCTTTTCCCCGAGTATGCGGACGGGCTTGAGGAATCACGGTTTGTAAAGCTGCTGAATCAGATGACTTTGTCCTGAGGCGTGTTTTGCCGCGTGGAGATTCCCCCCACCGTCAGGCGGCTTCAGATGGCCTGCTGTATAGAAGGCGGCGCGGGTATGAAAGGGACGGAAAGAGTATTCCGGAGAAGTGATGATGACTGTGGAGCAAGCTTATCAATATCTCTATTTTGCCGCACTGATCGCATTGGCGGTGCTGATCGGTGTGATGATCGTGCGCTCATTTATAGGGCCGCGCATATTGGACCGGGTCCTCTCGATCAATATGATCGGAACGCTTGTCATTACATCTCTCGCCATCACTTCCCGTCTTCTCGATGAGTCTTACCTGACAGATATCGCTCTGATCTATGCGATGGTGTCTCTGCTTTCCGTGCTGGTTTTGTCGGCGATCTATCTTCCGAAGGATCCGTCGGAGAGTGATTCGGACGGGAATGTGCCGGCAGACGCCGCCGCGGCAGAAAAAACGGGGAAGCTTCAAACGGACGGCGGCGTAAGAGGAACACCGGGGACAAAAGCCCGTAAAAGGAGAAGCAGGCACAGAAAAACGGGCGCGGGCAGTAAAGAAATACACCTGACTTCGAAAGGAGAGGAGGATGTGAGATGACGCTGGAATGGATCCGCTTTGGCATTACGGCGCTGCTGCTGTGTTCCGGTATCTTCTTTTTTGCGGCTGCTGCGCTTGGCGTATGGAAATTCGGCTTTATCATGAACCGCATCCATGCATCCGGGGTCGGAGATACGCTGGGGCTTATGCTGGTCATCCTCGCCTGCATCGTCTCCGCGGGAGTCACCATGACGTCTCTGAAGCTG
>JAFRMI010000033.1 GCA_017430765.1 Lachnospiraceae bacterium
ACAAAAAGCCTCCGGCAGGATGCACACGGGCACGCAATGAGATAGTCGCTTACGCGACCGTGCCCGGCGCAAAAGTCCGGCTGCGCTCCCCTCATGAATGAGGGGCGGGGGAGTTGAAGTCCGCTTGCGGACTTTATTCTTGTAATGTAAGGAAATGCCTTAAGAACCCCCGTATGGATCCTTAAGGCATTTCTTTTTAATTCATTGCATGTCGTACACAGGTAATTTCTTTTTACAGATCACCCGCGATATCAAGGTTCTCCCCGGCAAGTCCGACATACGCGCCGTCCTTCGCCTCCTGCGACTCCGGATGCGCGAGCAGCCACTTATTGGAAGCCCAAAGAAGCGTATCCTCAAAAGCTTTGCCGCCGGTCTTCGGCATCTCATAATTCGTCCCTTTCGGGAGAGCCACCAGCACACGGAATCCCTTCGCCGGATCTGTGTGACAGGGTGCATAGTGAAGGGATGTCGCATAGACCTCTACAAGAACGCCCGCCGGTACGCGAAATGCCTTGCACAGGGACGTATCCAGCTTCCCTTCCGCGATTTCGCCCTCGTTGGCAAGAATCAGAATGAAATCTTCTGTCCCGAGGTTAAACTCACTGTCCCTGTGATATTCCAGGCAGTTCAGCTTTGTATTGTGCCCGTTGCAGAACCCGAACTGAACGGGAAGGCCGCCGTAAAGCGAAACCCCCAGTTCTTCCGCTGCCGGAAGAGACTGGATCGCCGGCTCTTCCGGTTTATAGATCACACCGTCCGGAAGAGGCGTGCTCGCATTCAGCGCGTCGAGAATCGGCTGCACATCATATCCTTCCAGCACTTTTCCGTAGGGAGCAAATTCCGCATCGTAAATACTTAAGATCTTCATGATTAATCTCCTCAAAAGCCACCGGGGACGCTCCTTAAAAATGCGTTTTCCCCCGGAATTACAAGGAATTTCTGCGTTTTTTAATTCAGCCGCGGTTCCTGTCCCCGCGGCTGAATCAAAGTTCAGAGCTTAGCTCCACGGATTCTCCGACGGATAGCGGACGCCTGCCGGCTGGTTGTAGCCGATCTCGTCGAGCTGTACGCCGATGTACTTGAAGACTTCGAAGAGCTGTTTGCCCCATTTACCGAAGGCAACCGCGCCGTGGTGCGGGAAGCCCTTCTCGATGAGGACGTGGCGGTAGAAGCGGCCCATCTCCGGAATCGCGAAGACGCCGATGGAGCCGAAGGACTGTGTCGCGACCGGAAGGACCTCGCCCTCCGCGATGTAAGCGCGGAGCTTCGCATCCGCCGTGCTCTGCAGTCTGAAGAATGTGATCTCGCCCGGAAGGATATCGCCCTCGAGCGTTCCGTTCGTCACTTCCTCCGGCAGCGCACGGGCCATGATCTTCTGGTTGCGCATCTCGTGGAACGCAAGCTTCTTCGTGCAGGTATTGCCGCAGTGGAAGCCCATGAAAGTATCCGAATGCTTGTAATTAAACTTGCCCTCGATCTCCGCCTTATACATCTCCTTCGGAACAGAGTTATTGATGTCAAGAAGCGTTACGATATCATCAGAGACAAGCGTGCCGATAAACTCGGAGAGCGTGCCGTAGATATCCACTTCGCAGGAAACCGGGATGCCGCGGCCTGTCAGACGGCTGTTGACGTAGCACGGAACGAATCCGAACATCGTCTGGAATGCCGGCCAGCACTTCGTCGTCAGCGTGACGAACTCTCTGTATCCCTTGTGTCCCTCTACCCAGTCGAGCAGTGTCAGTTCATACTGCGCAAGTTTTGCGAGAACTTCCGGCTTCTTGTTGCCGGCGCCGAGCTCCGCTTCCATATCCGCGACCACTTCCGGAATTCTCTCATCTCCCTCATGCTTCAGGAAGGACTCATAGAGATCCAGTTCGGAGTTCTCCTCGATCTCAACGCCGAGATTGTAGAGCTGCTTGATCGGCGCATTGCAGGCGAGGAAATTCATCGGTCTCGGACCGAAGGATATGATCTTCAGGTTCTGCAGCGCATAGACGGCCTTCGCGATCGGAATAAAGTCATGGATCATATCCGCGCACTCTTCCGCGTCGCCGACCGGATACTCGGGAATATATGCCTTCACGTTGCGAAGCTGCAGATTGTAGCTTGCGTTCAGCATGCCGCAGTAAGCGTCTCCGCGGTCATTGCAAAGAACCGCGTTGTTCTCCTCCGCAGCCGCGACGAACATCTTCGGTCCGTCAAAATGCTTGGCGAGAAGCGTCTCCGAGATCTCCGGGCCGAAGTTGCCGAGGAACACGCAGAGCGCGTTGCAGCCGGCTTTCTTAATGTCCTCGAGAGCATTCACCATATCGATCTCACTCTCGATAATCGTAACAGGACACTCATAAATATCTTCCGCGCCGTACTTTTCCGTATAAGCCTTCACAAGTGCTTCTCTTCTGCTCTTTGTAAGTGATGCCGGGAAGCAGTCACGGCTGACGCCGACGATACCGATCTTCATCTTGGGTGTGTTGTTCATCATTACCTCCTTAAAAATGCAGCCATTGTATTTTGCAAAAAGAAAACTCTTTCTCCGTTCCCTTCTGATGGGGTGTCACCCTGTCTTTTTACAGCTCCGGGAATATCGGCTTCAGTGCCGGATACAGCTTCCGGAATGTCTGATATTTCTTTTCATAGCGCGCCGTGATCTCCGCATCCGGTTCGACCTTGCCGGTCACATGGATCAGTTTGGATACCGCATCCGCGACGCTTGCATACTCCCCGCAGGCCACAGCTGCCAGAATGGCGCCGCCATATCCGGGGCCCTGCTCCGTCTCCGGAATCGTCAGCTCGATTCCCAGCACATTCGCGACGATTTTCTTCCACAGCGGACTTTTTGCCCCGCCGCCGCAGATCATGCTGGACGGAATCGCAACGCCGAGCGCCTTCGCCGCCTCAAGAGAATCGCGGATCGCAAATGCAACACCTTCAAGCACCGCCTGCGTCATATCCTCCCTGGTGGTATCCATCGTCATACCGATGAAGCAGGATCTCGCCGCGGGGTTATTGTGAACCGCTCGCTCTCCCATCAGATACGGCAGATAGTATACATGGCTGTTTCCGAGCATATCATCCGTGATGTTCGCCTGTTCGGCGCCGTACTCTGTTGTCCGGATGATCTCATCCATCCACCACTTGTTGCAGGAGGCCGCCGAGAGCATGCATCCCATCAGATGCCACCCGCCGTCCGCGTGCGCGAACGCGTGGAGCGAATTGCCGGAATCCACACCGAATTCCTTGCTGGAGATAAAGATCGTTCCCGATGTCCCGAGAGAAATATTGCAGCCCCCGTCTCCCACGATGCCTGTTCCGACCGCTGCCGCCGCGTTGTCCCCGGCTCCGGCCACAACTTTGACGTCCGATGGGAGCCCCAGTTTTTCCGCCATCTCCGGCAGAAGTGTGCCGACAACTTCATAACTCTCATACAGCTTCGGCATGACATCCTCGGTGATTCCGCAGATGTCGAGCATGGGCTTGCTCCATTTCTTATTCTTAACATCGAGGAGCAGCATCCCGGACGCATCGGAATAGTCCGTGCAGTGAACGCCGGTCAGCACATAGTTGACATAATCCTTCGGAAGCATGATCTTCGCGATTTTGGCAAACAGCTCCGGCTCATTCTTCTTCATCCACAGGATCTTCGGTGCTGTAAACCCGGCAAATGCGATATTGCCGGTATACTCCGTGAGTTTCTCCTTCCCGATCACATGATTGAGGTAGTCCGTCTCCTCCTGCGTGCGCCCGTCGTTCCAGAGAATCGCGGGGCGCAGCACGTGATCCTCCGCATCGAGCGCAACCAGCCCGTGCATCTGTCCGCCAGCGCCGATTCCGGCCACCTCCGACGGGTCACACTCAGAAGTCAGTTCCCGCACGCCCTCGGTCACCGCAGCGATCCAGTCCTCCGCGTTCTGCTCCGACCAGCCGGGTTTGGGAAAATACAGCTCATACTCCTTTGTGACGATCTTTCGGATCTCTCCCTTCCCGTCCATAAGAAGAAGCTTCACAGCAGACGTTCCCAGATCAATTCCGATATATAGCATTTCTATTCCTCCGTTCACTATCAGCTCTTTCCTGTCTTATGGTTCGAGACAACGTCGAAGATAACCGCCGCGAGAAGGACCGCGCCCTTGACCACATACTGCCACTGATCCGGCAGGCCGTAGATGGACATGCCCTGGTTGATGACGCCCAGAAGGATCGCGCCGATCATGACGCCCGGAACCGTTCCGGATCCGCCGTATGCGGAAGCGCCGCCGATAAAGCAGGATGCGATCGCGTCCATCTCATAGGACTGGCCCATCGCCCCGTCGACGGAACCGATTCTGGCTGCCATAAGGAGTCCGGAGAAGCCGGCGAGGAAGCTCATGATGAAGTACGCTCTGAAGTACACTTTTCTGGGATCGATACCAGAGAGCTTCGTGGCTTTCTCATTTCCGCCGACCGCGTAGAAGTAGCGGCCCACCACGGTCGAGGATGTGACAAACGCGATAACCAGGACAACAACAAGGATCCACAGAAGCATGACCGGGACACCTTTGTAGCCCATGAGCTTTGAACTGTACCAGATGATCAGCGCATCAATGAGGATCAGCTTCGCCAGCATCGCGGGAAATGCTTCCACATCGTACCCGCGCTTCACCTTGCGCGCACGGGACGTAATCATCAGGAACGCGATCACGACCGCAACCGCAACGCCGATCACAAGAGCGGACACGCAGTGCTTATTGGCATCCACTCCCGGGATCTGGATATAAGACGTAAACAAATTCAGGAATGTGTTATTCTGAATGCTCACGGTCTTGGAGTCCAGAACGACACGTCCAAGTCCCCTCCACAAGAACATGCCCGCCAGTGTACAGATGAATGGCGGAATGTGGACATAACCGACAAGATATCCCTGCCAGCATCCGATCACAGCTCCGATGAGCAGAGCGGCGCCGATTGCCAGGATTGCCGGCCTGTCCCCGGCCATCAGCTGGGCAGCGACAGCACCGCTGAGACAGACGGTTGAACCGACCGACAGGTCTACGTTGCCGCCCGTCAGAATGCAGAGCAGCATGCCGCAGGCCATGACGAGGACGTACGAGTTCTGAAGAAGAAGGTTGGAGATATTCTGCGCGAGAATCAGCCGCCTTCCGGTTAGAAACGTAAAGAAGATGAACACCACGACGAGCGCAAGCGTCATCGTATATTTTTTCAGAACAGCCGTTACTTTCATACGTTAAGCCTCCTTAGCTGCATTTTGATCATCTGACTTGAGGATCGCCGACAGAATCTTCTCCTGTGTCGCTTCCTCCGCCTTAAACTCCGCAACAATACTTCCCTCGTTCATGACATAAATCCTGTCGCACATTCCGAGAAGTTCCGGCATCTCCGAGGAGATCATAATGACTGATTTCCCCTGTGCCACCATATCATTCATGATGCAGTAAATCTCATACTTGGCTCCGACGTCAATACCGCGGGTCGGCTCGTCAAGAATCAGCACATCGGGATCCGCGAACATCCACTTGGAGAGAAGGACCTTCTGCTGATTGCCGCCCGAGAGATTTCCCGCGTTCTGATGGACGCTGGGAGTCTTCGTCTTCAGCGCATCGACATACTCCTGCGCCACATTGTTCTCCTTCGCGACGTCTATGATGCCGCGGCTGCTCGCCACCTTGGACATCTTTGCCATGGATGTATTCCAGGCGATCGACGCATCCAGCACAAGGCCGTTGACCTTCCGGTCCTCCGTGACATAGGCGAGACCGTGCTCGATGGCATCGTGCTCGTTCTTCAGCTTCACTTCCTGTCCGTTGATGAATTCCTGACCGCTGATGCGGCTGCCGTAGCTTTTGCCGAACAGAGACATCGCCATCTCCGTGCGTCCCGCTCCCTGCAGACCGGAAAAGCCGACGATTTCCCCCTTTTTGACATGGAAGCTGATGTCCTTATCGATGCATTTTTCCAGATATACGGGATGATAGACCGTCCAGTTTTTCACTTCAAACGCGATGTCGTCGCTGATCGCCTTCTCCCGCTCCGGGAACCGGTTCGTCAGTTCACGGCCGACCATTCCCCGGATGATCCGCTCCTCATCGATGTTGTGATTCGGATTCGGAATGGTTTCGATGGTGGCGCCGTCGCGGAGAACCGTGATCTGGTCCGCGCAGTACGCAACCTCATTCAGCTTGTGTGTGATGATAATAGACGTCATGCCCTCGTTCTTAAAGTCAAGGAGCATGTCGAGCAGCATCTTGGAGTCTTCCTCGTTAAGTGAGGATGTGGGCTCGTCGAGAATCAGAAGCTTCACGTTTTTGGAAAGCGCTTTGGCGATCTCGACCAGCTGCTGTTTTCCGGTTCCGATATCTTTAATCAGCACAGATGACTTTTCGCGAAGGCCGACCCGCTTCATCTGCTCCGTTGCCTGATGATAGGTCTCATTCCAGTCAATCTTGCCGAATCTGTTCTTTCTTTCATTTCCCAGGAACATATTCTCCGCGATCGTAAGTTCCGGGATCAGCGCCAGTTCCTGATGAATAATAACGATTCCCAGTTCCTCGGAATCATGAATGTTGTTGAATTTACATGTTTCGCCGTTATAGATGATGTCTCCTGTGTACTGTCCGAACGGGATCGTGCCAGAAAGCACATTCATCAAAGTAGATTTTCCGGCTCCGTTCTCGCCTACAAGAGCATGAATCTCACCGCGCTCCACCTTCAAATTGACATCGTCCAGCGCCTTCACGCCGGGGTAGAGCTTCGTGATATTCTTCATCTCCAAAATTAAGTCCGCCAAATGAATACCTCCCGCCGCCGTTTTTATTTAGAAAGCGGGCGGGGCAAGTGAATATGCCCCGCCCGGAGATAACAGATTTGCTTTATCCCTGTACTGACCGAAGCGGCTCAAAATCAGCCGACAGCCTTCGGATAATCGCCATCCATGGTGTAATAGCCAGTGTCAACAAGTTCGGACTGAATGTTGTCCTTCGTCACGACGGTCGGAACCAGCAGGTAAGACGGAATCACGCCGGTGCCGTTGTCATAGGAAGCTGTGTCATATGCGCAGTCGAAGCTCCAGCCGGAATTGTCAATAAGAGAAGCATCCGGTGTCTCGCCGCTAAGAAGAGCGATGCCGAGGTCAAGTGTCGCAACCGCTTCGTTCGCAACTGCCTTGTAAACCGTCATGGTCTGCTTGCCGTCCACGATATTGGCGAGGTTGGCTTCGTCGCCGTCCTGACCGGTGATGATGACCGCGTTGTCACCCGCATAGTCGGACTCGATCGCCTGTGTGACGCCGAGAGCTGTGGAGTCGTTGGAGCAGAGTGCTACATCGAGAACCGTGCCGTCGCCGTAGTAAGAAGCGAGCAGGTTCTGCATACGGGACATCGCCTTCTCTGTCTTCCACTGGTCTGTAGCGACTTCCTGGAAGGATGTCTGTCCGGACGGAACGTTGAGGATACCTGCCTCAATGTACGGAGAAAGAACATCGTAAGCGCCGTTGAAGAAGAATGTGGCGTTGTTGTCGGCCGGATCGCCGGCTGTGAACTCGATGTTGTAGGTCTTGGATGTGTCATTGATGTCAAGGCCGAGCTGCTGCTCAACAAATTCGCCCTGCAGCTTGCCGACTGTGTAGTTATCGAAGGATACATAGTAGCTGATCGCATCGGTGTTCATGATCAGGCGGTCATAGGAAATAACCGGAATATCATTGTCCTTTGCATCCGCCAGAACGTTTGTCAGGGACTCACCGTCGATCGCGGCAATAACCAGAAGGTCGACATTGTCAGCGATCAGGTTCTCAATGTCTGAAACCTGCTTCTTAATATCGTTGTCAGAGAATGTAACAACCGTCTCAAAGCCTTTCTCCTGGAATCCCTTCTCAAGGAAAGATCCGTCACGGTTCCATCTCTCAAGAGACTTCGTCGGCATCGCGATTCCGACCTTCTTGACCTCGCCGGCTTCCTCGGCGGGTTCTTCCACCGCTTCCTCAGCCGGTGCTTCAGAAGCCGCTTCAGAGACCGCTTCTTCCGCTTCCTCAGCCGGTGCCGCCGACTCCGCGCCTGATGAGCCGCCGCACGCAGCAAGTGAGAATGCCATCATGCCCGCAAGTAACAGTGCAGTCAGTTTTTTTGCTTTCATGTGTGTACTCCTCCTTTTTTTGTGTGTTGCAGTGGAACTTTACGAATAGTTTTGTAAAGTTCCTTTATAAATCTCATTTAAAATACTCCTTTTTTATACAAATGTCAACCGAAATTGTTTAAAATGATTGTTGGAAAATACAAATTCAGTAACATTCACAAAGATAAGCGTGCAGAATTGAATGTTTTTACGAAAACGTTTTCGCCCTCGTTAAGCAGTTTCGCTTTTTTCCCGTCAGATCGATTCGATGAATTCCTGGACAAAGTGCCATGCCACACCCATCATCCCCGCTTTATTCGGATACTTCCCGAGCTTAATATAATCCGCTGTATTCTCGAAAGGACTCCTCTCCTTCACCCGGCTTTTCAATTCCTCCAGATACGTCGGCATAAACCGGGAAATATATCCGCCGAGAATCACGTTGCAGTCAAAAGCCATCCGCAGGTTGCTGATCCCGATTGCCAGATAATCCAGGACCTCCTGCCAAAGCTTTCTGTATTCCTCATTGCCCTCACGCAGCTCACGGAAGAAATCGTCTGCTGAAATGTTCAGATCCCGCGTATAGCGGAACGCGCTGACATAGGCTTCCAGGCACCCTCTTTTTCCGCAATTGCAGAGTCTCCCTCCCGGGACAATGCACATATGCCCGAACTCACCGCTTCTGCCTGTCGCCCCCAGATACGGTTTCCCGTCGATAAAGACCGTTCCTCCGACCCCGTTTTCAAGAAACAGATAGACAAAATCCTGGTCTTTTTCTTCTGCTGAAAGACCCAGCCATTCTGCCGAGCCTCCGCTTGTTGAGTCATTCTCGATAAATACCGGATAGGGGAAGGATTCCCTCAGTTCTTTCAGAGAAAGATCCCGCATTTTGAGGGTAGGTGAAAAAATAACGGTATCGTTGATGCTGTCTATGACACCGGGGAACGTGATGCCGATGCCCAGAATCTTATCTTTGTCTATAACGGAATCCGAGAGAAATGCCTCAAGTTCCCGATTAATTACATCTGCGAGATCCTTCCCGTCTTTAACGGACAGATCCATCTGGCGGAATCCCAGTTCATTCTGCCGGATATCCGTAAGTAAAAACCTCAGCTGTGTCGCAGATACGGCGATTCCGACTGAATATCGGATTTTTTCTTCGATTGTATAACCTATTGCAGGGCGTCCGCCCGTAGATTTCTGAATTTCTCCCGGGCGAATCAGCCTCGCTTCCAAAAGCTCCGCGATATTCTGATGTACGGTCGGAAGGCTGAATTCCATCATTGTGGCGATCTGCTGCTTGCTGACGGGTGTCGGCGAATCATAGATCAGTTTATACATTCGGTTGCGGGTCAGACGTCTTCTTTCTGTCAAAGTGGGCTTCAGGTTATCCACATCTACTCCCCCTGTTTTGCAGATTTGATATATGATTTGCGATACAATATATTAATACTGACATATACCAGTTAATACATCCGTACTTTTATAAATCTCCTGAATAGAAATGTAGCAAAGAATCCCAGTGATGTCAAACTTGTCAGCCAAGTTTAACAGAAGTTTATCATGTTTCGGAAAATTGACGATTATCGATCAGATTCAGGCAAAAAGTGCCATTGCTGACCGGCTGCAGGCAATTTTTGGGTAAAAACAGGTTATTTCTTTTCCAAAAACGGACCGAAGGAATCTGCTCCTCCGGTCCGAAATCTGTTATCATCCCAATATTTAATACGCCAGCACTTCACACCCGGTTTCTGTCACAAGGACCTGTACCTCCCATTGGGCAGACGGAAGTCCGTCCTTCGTGTAGATCGTCCATCCGTTTTCCTCATCCTCATAGATCTCCGGCCGTCCCATATTGACCATCGGTTCGATCGTGAAACACATCCCCGGCACAAGCAGCATCCCGCTTCCTTCTTCCGCGACATAGCTGACCCACGGATCTTCGTGAAATTCCAGCCCGCACCCGTGCCCGCCGATCTCCCTCACGACACTGTACCCGTTCTTTTTTGCATGTTCGTGCACGGCATGCCCCATGTCTCCCAGATAATGCCATGGCACCGTATTCCGGATCCCGATCTCAACGCACTCTTTCGTGACATCCACGAGGCGCTGCTTCTCGGGCGGCACCGCGCCCAGGCAGAACATCCGCGAGGAGTCCGAATAATACCCGTGGTAAACCGTAGAGACGTCGACATTGATAATATCCCCGTCTTTCAGAATTACCTTCTCAGAGGGAATACCGTGACAGACCTCCCGGTTGACAGAGGTACAGACGCTCTTCGGAAATCCCTCGTACCCGAGCGGCGCCGGGACCGCGCCCGCCCGGACCGTCGACTCGTGGACAATCCGGTTGATCTCCTCCGTCGACATTCCGACGCAGATTTTCTCCGCCACCTCATCGAGCACGGCAATGTTGATTTTCGCGCTCTCGCGAATTCCCTCGACGTCCTTCTTCGATTTCAGCAGGGACGGCCTCGGGACTTCCCGTCCCATAAGTTCCGCTGCGCGGACCCGGTCATCAAGGTTCTTGTGACATTGTTTGTATTTCAGTCCGCTGCCGCACCAGCACGGCGCATTCCTGTCAAGTTTCGGCCATTCAGAATGTATCAGCATCCCGCGTTCTCCCCTCTTATGCGATCTCGTCATATCTTGCCCGGATGTCCGCTTTCATCTGTTCCCATGCCTTTGGGTGTTCCACGTAATACTTCGGGCAGTTCTTGCCCCAGACATCATAGTGGCGGATTACTTCTTCCGGCTTTATGTGCAGGGCTTTGCACAAAAAGGCGGTCAGATTGATCAAAGAGGCATACGTCTTGTCATTAAACTTCCCGTCTGCCTCCGGATGGCAGCACTCAATCGAGAGCGTGTCCTGATTCCTGCGGCTGGTCGCATACGCGATCTCGGACAGGGGAATGCACTGAATAATCTCCCCTTCCAGTCCTATGATAAAGTGTGTTCCCGTAGAGGCCCCGTTCCCTGTCTTAAGCCCCTCGAAATACTCCCAGTTATTCGCGGCGGAGGTGCCGGGAGACGCCACATAGTGAATTACAATCGTATTGACCTGCGTGCGCATGAGCTGCGGTCTCGAATACGGATTCGGCGTAAGGAGCCTCACCTCCCGTTCCGGGCACCCTTCCCAGAAAGAATCCTCCGTCTTGCTCGCCAGAAGTTCCGCGGAATTGTCCGGCGTCGTTGTTACGATCTCCGGCATTCCTCCTTCCGGAGCTGTCTCCGGTACAGAGAACAGTTCTTCTTCTGAAGATGCTGCTTCTGCCGCTGAAGATACGCTGCCCGCAGAAGACGCCGCTGTTTCCGCAGCCTCCGCCGGAGATGCCGCCGTTTCCGCACTTTCTGCAGAAGCTGCCGCTTCCGCGTCTTCTGCCGGAGATGCCGCTGCCTCCGTGCCCGCAGCGGGAGATTCTGTCACCGCGCTTTCCGCTGCAGATCCCGCCGCGCTCTCCGCTGCCGGGTTTTCTCCGGGTGCGCTTTCAGCGGAAGCAGAAGCCGTACTTACCGTCTCCGCCGCATCCGGGGACGCCCCTTCCGGACCGGAAGAAGCCGCCGTCTCCGTGCCCGTCCCGTCCGAAACGGAGGCGTCTCCCGACGCATACATATTCCCGGTCCTGAGTTTCCCGTTCCGGCTCAGAGAAGAAATCCCCACCATCACAAGCGCTGTTGTGACCCCGAAAGCCGCCACTATGGACAGCACCGTCAAAACAGTATTCCTTATTGTATGTCTCTTCTTTTTACCTGTCATAAAAAACAGTTATTCCTCCAAAGACGAAAAACGGTTATTACTGCCGCATTTTTCCGATCCGGTCATTCGCAGTAAACCGGAAAAGAGATGCGCCGGTTTATTTTATCAGATAATCTGAGTATAATATACAGTATCTATGTTTAAAGTGTGAACCCCGTTTCCCGCTCCGGCTTTCAGCAGAAACTTTCTGCACGAGGAACCGCTTTGCAGTCCGCCTGCAGCGGGCCCAAAGATCTGAAGCAGCGGGGTGATGTCTCCGCCAGATAAACAGAGGTGTACCATGATCCAGGATATCGGAAATCACAGGCTTTTCAACCAGTTTCGTCCGGACGCCGTTCCCCGCGCCGACAGTTACGTCTTTCTTTTCAGGGGCAGGGATCTGGCCGTAAAGATATGCGGAGATCATTTTTCTGTCCCGTTTTACCGCGATTTCCCTGAAAATACAGCCGTCCGGTACCTCTTCACCCTCGATGAGACCGACTGTTTCCTGACGGGCTTTTCTAAGGAGGAGTCCGCCTCTCCGGATAATTTTTCGTATCTCCCGATCCGCTCTCTCCGGAAACAGGGCTTCGGTCCCAGGCACCTCATTTATGCGGCCTTTACTGCCCTTCAGCTCGCCGGGTGGTACCGCGACAACGTCTACTGCGGAACCTGCGGCAATCTCACCGCCCCCGGAGATACCGAGCGCTCCCTCATCTGCTCCGGCTGCGGAAGAATCATCTACCCGCGCGTCATTCCCGCCGTCATCGTCGGTGTCACGGACGGAGACCGGCTCCTCCTGACGAAATATGCCAGAAACCGCGGCGTCCCCTTCTTCGCGCTCGTGGCCGGGTTTACCGAAATCGGTGAAACCTTTGAGGACTGCGTCCGGCGGGAAGTGATGGAGGAAGTGGGCCTGCAGGTAAAGAATATCCGCTACTGCGCATCCCAGCCATGGGGAATTGCGGATGATATCCTCGCCGGATTCTTCTGCGACGTAGACGGAGCTCCCGATGTACATCTGGACACCGAAGAGCTCGGAGAAGCCGTATGGACATGCCGCGAAGATATCAAAGGGCAGCCCGATGACTTCTCGCTTACAAACCATATGATGATGCTCTTTAAAGAAGGAAAGGAGCCCCGGTGAACACAGTCGGCAGAAGTTTTTAACGCCTGCCGGAACAGCAGTCCCCCTTTACCTCTCCTGCAGCTCCGCGGCTTTGAGGCAGAAGACTGTTCAGCGGTTCATCCGCCGAAAATAGACGTCACTTTTTTAAGCCGCTCCGAAACCGCTTCCAGATTCCCGATCGACGTATTCAGCGCCTCGAAGTCGACACTGTTGAAATTCTCCATAGTGCGCGAAAGGGCCTCCGCGTTGTCCTCCAGCACCTGGTCCGCGTCAACTGCAAGTTTCTCAACGTTCTCTATGGATTCCTGTGCTGATTCCACCAACGCGTCGGCTTTTTTGAGAGACTCCTGCGCATCGGATGCTATGGTTTCCACCTGTGCGAGCGTGCGGTTCGCATGATCCATTATGCGCAGAACCCGCGGCATCGTCATAAGGATCGCGATCACCACGCCTGCGGCAAGAACTGCCGCCGCTATCGCGGTGATGCGGGCATAAAGCGTCGCTTTCTTCTGGCTTTTCAGCAGTTCCTCCAGCAAATTCTGATCCGAATACTCCATTCCCATACTCCTCCATAATATTTATAAAGATGATTAAAGTATCTTCAGAATAACTGATTTTACTGATTTATTTTATCTATTTCCTTGATTTATTTAACCGTCCTCTGTATAATAACTTTTATAAAAGTTGTTACGGGATACTGTCCACTGTAGTTACACCACAAAACACAAGAGGCCATTTTATGAATGTTAGCAAACTCACACGCAAGGAACTTGATATTCTGTATGTCCTCTGGGGAACCGACGAGGCTCTGAGCGCTACGAAGATTACTGAACAGGCACCGGATCTCAACAAAAATACGGTCAATGCCCTTCTGCGTAAACTTCTTCGCAACGGACTCATCCGCGTAGATGATATCGGATACAGCGGAACTGTCCTGACCCGTAAGTATAAAGCGGTTCTCTCCCACGAGGAATACATGCGGCAGAGCATTGCGGAAGACACGAAGAAAGTCACGGATGCCTCCTCACGGCGCGATCTGATCTTCGCCATCCTCGATTCCATCGAGGACAGGGAAGAAGCCCGAAGAGAGGTCGACGCTATGGCCGCAGCTCTTGACGAATACCGCAAAACCCGCATCTGAATCAACTATCATACGCACACTGTCCCAATGCCGGTTTTCCGGCATTGTTTTTTTCGGGCAGGAAATTCCCCGGAATTCCCTGTCCGATAAAAAGCCTCCGGCAGGATGCATACGGGCACATAAGAATAATGCCGCCTGCGGACTTCGTATGCAGTTCACAGTTCCACGGCTCTTCCAAGCCCGAAAGACCAGATCAGTGTCTCCGTCACTTCCATCTCCGTCACGCGCCTGAGTGCTTCCGCGTAGGATGTGAGCTGGATCCCGTACCTCTCCCGCAGCTCTTCCCCGCTCCGCACACGATCCGTCTTATAGTCCACCAGAATGATCCCGCCTCCTTCCTCAAAGAACGCATCGATCATTCCCTGCACATACACAGTCTCCTCCATGGGCCAGTCCTCCCGGATCCGGCCCGCCGGCACCGACAGCACGAAAGGCTGTTCCCGCCGCAGCGTCCCCGCCGCTTCGGCCTTCTGTATCCGTCTCCCGAGAGGGCTTTTGACGAACCGCACGATATCCTCCATGCGGACGGCAGATGCTTCTTCCTCCGTCAGCTTCCCTGAAGCGGTCATTTCTTTCACCGCCAGACCAACCGCATCGGGCAGAAGGGAGTCCTCCGGCGGCAGCTCGGAAAAATGCAGCAGTTCCATCACCCTGTGATACACCTTGCCGCGTTCCGTCCCTTTCATGGATGCATTTTCATCAGGGACGGGCTGTTTCCGGTAGAATGCGGGAACCGGCACCGTATCTTCCGCTGGCGGATAAAGTGGTTCTGCTTCTGTGCTCTTTGGCCATTCTTCCGCTTCTTCCGCGCCTTCCATATGCATCCGTTTAATCTCCGAGATGCTGACCTCCACCGGTATCTGCACCTCCGCATGCCGCGGATACACATAGGAAAAACGCTCCCGGAGGATTTCCCGCATCCCGGCGTCATACACCAGATTTTCCTCCAGGCTGTAGAGCTCCTTTAGCTGCGTGTCCCTTCTGACGGCGTCCCGCGTCTCCCCCGCAAGAAGATCCGGCGGCATGATAAACCGCATGGGGACCGGTTCTTTTCTCCCCCCGCGCACCGCTTTCCGGTTCATTCTCCACACCGCAGGCAGAACCCACGAGAGCGCGTCCCGGACTCTTTCGATATAGGCAGCCGGCAAAGTTGCCTCTCTGTCCGGAAGAAGAAGATCCTTCTGATATGCCTCGTCTTTTTCGGATATGCATCCTGTCATTATGATCTTCTGCTCAGCTCTTGTCAGCGCGACATAGAGGATGCGCAGTTCTTCCCCCACTGTATCCCGGCGCATTCTCCGGCTGATCGCATTCCGTGTGAGGGTGGGCATTTTTACACGGCGCTCCGTATCCGTATAATTTGAAGCGATTCCCAGCACCGGGTGCATCAGAATTTCGCTGCGGCTGTCCGTAAAGTTGAATGTCTTCGCCAGTCCGGACACAAAAACAACCGGGTATTCCAATCCTTTGCTCCTGTGGATGCTGCAGATCTGGACCGCATTTCCCATCTCCCCGGCGGCGCTGATCTCGCCGAAGTCCTGGCTTTTGGACTTCATATTCTCAATATATCGAATAAAATTGTAAAGACCGATATAACTCGTTCTCTCATATTCAGCGGCCTTGTCAATCAGCATCATGAGATTGGTGCACCGCTGGGCGCCGCCGGGCAATGCCGCGGCGTAATCATAAAACCCCGTCTCCATCAAAACGGAATAGATCAGTTCTCCAATCGGCATATCGCGCATGTCTGCACGGAATCTGTCGAAGGTCTCAAAAAAGGTCTCCAGCTTCTCCTTAAGATATGCGTCCGTCCGTTCGTCCGCGCAGGCGGCATAGGCGCGCGCCGCCTCATACATGGAGACATCTCTTCGCTCCGTGCTCCCGGAGACGGACACCGCAAGATCCGCCCCGCGGATCTTTGCGAGCTCTTCCGCGGAGAAATTCCCGTAGGGACCCGCGAGAGCCGCCGCAAAGGGGATATCCTGGACCGGGTTGTCGAGAACGGTCAGGTAATCCAGGGTCTGCAGCACCTCCATCGCCGTAAAATACCCGCTTTTTGCTGTAGACACCGCCGGGATTCCCATCTCTTCCAGAGTCCGGACAAATGTCTCCGCCCATCCGGACATCGTCCGCAAAAGAATCACAATGTCTCCGTAGCGGACCGGCCGGATCGATTCGGACTCCCGGTCATAGACAACTCCGCTGCGGATCAGTTCCCGGATCCGCAGGCCGATGCCCCGCGCTTCCAGTTCCTTCGCGCGGTTTTTCGCGATCTCTTCCCCATCTGCGCCGCCGCTCCTGCAGATCAGGAGCAGTTCGGCGCCGCATTCCTCAAAGTCCGGATAGGAAGCCCCCGGATGCAGGAACGCGCTCTCGTCGTAATCAATTCCGCCGACAGACCGCATCATGATCTGTGAGAAAATCCCGTTGACCGCATCCGTCACCCCGCACCTGCTGCGGAAGTTTTTATGAAGGTCGATCCGCAGGCCCTGCGAGGGGTCACGGGCATAAAGATCATATTTCCCCATAAAAAGATCGGGGCGTGCCTGCCGGAAACTGTAGATGCTCTGCTTGACGTCCCCGACCGAAAAATAATTCCCCTCTCCGTCCGGGATCCGGCTGACCGCTGTCAGGATCGCCTCCTGCAGATAGTTGCTGTCCTGGTACTCATCGATCATCACTTCCCGGAAGAGCCCGGACAGTTCCCTGGCCGCGTACGTCCGCTCCCCGTTCTCCTTCCGAAGCACAGCGAGGGCGCAGTGTTCAAGATCTCCGAAATCAAGGCGGGACCTGCGTTCCTTCGCCTCCCTGTATTTCTCCCGGAAGCGCCGGGTTAAGGTGAGCAGTGTAAGCAGCGGCTCCCGGCTCATCCGCACCGCGAAGAAGGCATCTTCGGCCGGCATCTGGTAATACTCCTCCGCCAGTGCCTTCCGGATCCCATCCAGTTTTGCCCGGAATTCCTTGAAGCGGTCCTGTTTGTCCGGATTTGCAGCCGGATTCTTTTTTCCCGAAAGACGCACCGGTTTAAACGCGGAGAGAATGCGGTATCGCTCCTCATAATCCGCCGTATCAAGAAGATCCCCGAACAGGGACGCGTCCGCCTCCGCAGAAGGCATATACTGGGAAGGTCCGTCGGCTTCCTGCGCGAGGGAGATATTGAGACGCGCATAGCGAAGACCCTCCCGGATCATCACGTCCGCTTCTTCCGTCATCTCCCGCATAAACGGTGCGCAAAGAAACTCTTCAACAGACGCCGCATCCGCCATCCCGGCCGCTTCCGCAAGAAAGCCTTCCGGGTCCGGGCCGCTGTCCGCGAGGGCGGAAAGCTTCATAACAGCCAGTTCAATCGGCCGCTCGGTCTTACCGGGCGCAAAGGTCTCCACCATCCTGTAAAATGCAGCCCTCCTGTCCGGATCCTCCTCCTCGTGAGCCTCTTCCATCACGGCGCGCACCGCGTCCTCCCGTATGAGGGCCGCCTCGCCCTCCTCCGCGACGGAGAATCCCGGTGCAAGATCAATCAGATGTCCGTAGTTCCGGAGGACATAAGTACAAAAGCCGTCGATTGTCGTAATTATGGCGCGGTGGACACGGGTCAGCTGGCGTGCCAGGTGCTCATTTTCCGGATCGGCCCTCCGCGCGTCCAGAAGCGCCCGCGTAATCCTCTCGCGCATCTCTCCCGCGGCCGCCTTGGTGAATGTCACGATCAGAAGCTCATCGATCGAGACCGGATCTTCCGTATCCAGAATTCTCGAGAGGACGCGCGCGACAAGGACGGCGGTCTTTCCGCTTCCCGCCGCCGCACTTACGAGGACATTCGTGTTCCTCGTCTCTATCACACGCTGCTGTTCAGTGGTCCAGTTCATCGCTCTCCTCTTCCATCTTCAGAAACAGCGTTTCCTGATCCATCTCCGTGATCTTCCGGTATCCATAGCCGGGAATCTTCTCATCAAAGCCGCAGACCGACCGGTAGGGACAGTAGGTACAGGCTGTCTCCTGTTTGTACTCGTAGGGATTAATGCGAACAGATCCACCTGCGATCAGGTGGCCCGCACGTGCGGCATTCCGCATTGTTCGGCCGATCAGCATGGCGAACTCCTCCTCCGTCAGCACCTTGGAAGCCGCTTTATAATCTCCGTCCTTCTTGAATTCGACGGGGATTACATCCGATTTGTTCCCCGCTGCCAAAGCGCGGTCATAATGCGCAAGCGCGGTGCGGTCTTTCAGGAAAAATCCGGATCCCTTGAGTTCTCTCAAAATTCTGCTGTCCGTATCCTCGCTGCTCTCATCGCGGATGTATTTGACAACCGGGTCCTGCACCCGGTAGTACATAACACCCGCCGGCACGGGATGCCCCCCCCTGGCTCTGACCGCTTCCATCGCGGAGCGGAGGTAAAGCAGGAGCTGCATCTGCAGTCCGTGATAGACGCTGACAAGGTCGAACGTCTTCGCTCCTGTCTTGTAGTCGGTCACCCCTACATATGTCACCGCGCCGTCTTCGCTGAGATCCACGCGGTCAATCCTGCCGGTAAGCAGCATGCGCATGCCGCCCTGCAGGGGCATCTCCGTCCACATATCCGAGAGCATCTCGCGAAAAGCGGCCTCCGCCTGAAAAGAGGTAAAATCCCCCGCGGAAATCTGTTTCCCAACCGCCCAGGCCGTTGTTCTCAGAAGTCTCTCCATCCTGCGGATCTCGTAGCGGTTCCGCGCCCCGTCATAGAGGAGTGCCGAACCGGATCTGCCAAGCGCTTCCCTGATACTCTCCTTTGTGATCTCCGAAACCTTCTCCCCGCCGGAGGCAAGGTCCTCCCAGGTCACTTTGCGAAGCCCTGCCGCGCGGGCGATATACTCAAGCGAAGCGTGCAGGATGGAACCCAGGTCCAGTCCCGTAAACGTGTATTCCGGCCGCTCTTTAAGCCGCAGTCCGTACGACAGGAAATGGGCAAACTCGCACCCGAAGAACAGTTCCAGGCGCGATGCGGACCCCGCGACTGTATCTCCGTAAAGAATCCGCACAGCGTCCGCGCTGATCGGGTCGTCCTGCTTCTTCACGCCCGCCGCGCGGAGGAGATGATGGATCCTCTCCTGATAAAGCGGATGATGGGAAAAATAGGAAAATAGTTCCAGATACGCTGGTTCGAAGGGTTTTGTTCCGATCTCGCGAAGTCCCTCGGCGACAAGGGCGATCCCCATTTCCGGCCGTTCTACAAGCCCCGTGAGCTCCTTCGGCCTGTTCTCCGCCCGCAGATCCGGAAACATGCTGCAGACCGTATGGATCAAAGACGCGGGCCTTTGGACTCCTCCGGACGAATCCGTCACGGAGTAAGAAAACACCAGTTTCTCAGAGGGTTTCGCCAGCGTGAGGTACAGATAAAAGCGGCTGATGCTGAGCTGTTCCCGGGCTGCGGGACGAAGGGAGATCCCGGCATCCCCGAGCGTGTTCCGGTCACTTTGGGTGAGGATTCCCCCCTCTTTTGGGGGCCTGGGTATCTTGCCCTCATTGACGCCCGCAAAAAACAGGACCTTCACACCGGAGATTCTGGAACGCTCCATATCACAGACCCGTACCTGATCATTTCCGGGAGGGATGATCGCCACGCGCGCCTCCGCAAATCCCGCCTCGAGAAGCGCGCGGTAGTCACGCATGGAGATTCTCTCATCTGCAAGCGCAGACACCAGTTTATCCAAGAATTGTATGACATACGGGTATACCTGCGCATACTCCCGCGCGAGGTCCGCCCGCCCCGTCTCTTTGAAATATTCCTCCCGCGCGCGCAGTTTCTCCCCGGCTCGGCTGCGGACGCAGAATTCGTAGAGTGCCGTCGTCTTCTCAAGTACGGTGCTCCCGCGCGAGGCAAAAGCGTCCGCAAGCGGATCGATCAGCGCAAGGATCTCCTCCCGGACCGCATTAAGAGCCGGCAGTTCTCCCTGATCTTCCCCCCGGTAGTGGTGGATAAACGGCTGTCTCCAGCGCTTTTTTCCGCGCACGCCCGCTGCCATGGCATAGTTCTCCAGGCGCCAGATCATCTCTTCATCCAGATCCGTCATGCCGCTTTTCAGCATGCGGAACATCCCGGATATGGAATAATCTTCGCTCACACACTCGAGAGCCGCGCGGAGGTATTCCATAAACGGGTTCAGGATCAAACTTCTCTTCTCATCTATAAAACAGGGTATCCCATTTGCCGGAAAGATCTGCCGGGCCAGATTGCCGTACGCTTCCAGATCTCCTGTCACTACCGCGATGTCGCGGTAGCGCAGTCCCTCCGTCCTGACGAGCCGGCAGATCTCCCGCGCGATAAACGTCGTCTCCTCACGCGGATCCCGCGCGGCGTAGATCCGGACAGCCCCGCCCTGCCCGCCGCGGTATATACGGTCCTCCTCCGGCCGCACCGGGCGGAATATGTTGGCGGCAAGATGGGCGAGTGCCGGAGAGGCGCCGTGCCTCGTCAGCGGGGAACTGGCAAGATACACCGGCTTCGCGACCTCTGTCCCCGTCTTCCCTGCCAGATGCAGGATCCCCTGCGCCATCTCACAGCTCATGGCGAACAGATCGTCGCTGCCCGGCTTTTCAAAGGGGTTTTGGTCCGCATCCACCGCGCAGGTCAGGTGGAACTCCCCTGCCGCTCTCATAAGGTTCTCCAGAAGGTGCATCTGAAGGGGGGTGAACCCCGTAAATCCGTCAAAGCCGATCACACTGCCCCGTAGCAGTTCCGACTGGCCGGCCAGTTCCGCAAGCCGCTCCGGTATCTCCTCCGCCGTCATATGGTGCTTCTCCCGGAGTTTCTCCAGAAATGCATCCAATATAAGGGACAGATCCCCAAGTTTCCTCGTAAGCGGAGATTCCTCCGGAAGATCCCGGGAAACCAGCACATCCGGTGATACACCGTACAGCATAAATTCAGAGACCATCGCCTTCATTTCAGCCAGATGGTCGGGTCTTTGCAGTGTTTTTCCGAACCAGCGGAATTCGTCGCGCTTCTCAAGAGCCACCTTCTCAAGAAGAAAGGTTTTTCCGATCTCCTCCAGCATTGACTCCCTTCTGAACCCAGTTTCCGCGAACACGCGGTAAGCCAGGCGGCTGATGCTGAGGACCTCTATGTTCAGAATCCCTTTTCTCGGATGGAGGGAGACCAGTTCTCTTTGCGTCTCCATCGTCGACTGCTCAGGTACAACAATGAGGAAGCGCTTTCGCGGCTCCCTCATGGATTCCTGAATAAAAGTTGTAAGGAGGCGTCTGGTCTTTCCTGATCCGGTGCCTCCGAAATAAAAATGCAGCGACATAGGCAGCTCTCTTTAATTGTGTTCTGTCTAATGCTTTCTGCTACGGTATCTTCCTGTAAATAATAGCTGCTTATAGTTCGCAGTTGCCCACGGTGCGCGGGAACGGCAGGACGTCGCGGATATTCTGGATGCCGGTGAGATACATCACGCATCTCTCAAAGCCAAGACCGAAGCCGGCATGTCGGGTGGTGCCGTATTTTCTGAGATCCAGATAGAAGCCGTACTGGTCAAGATCCATGCCCAGCTCCTTCATACGGGTGACAAGCTTTTCGTAGTCATCCTCTCTCTGGCTTCCCCCGATGATCTCCCCGATGCCCGGCACAAGGCAGTCCATCGCGGCGACCGTCTTCCCATCGTCGTTCTGCTTCATATAGAAGGCCTTGCATTCCTTCGGATAGTTGATCACAAATACCGGTTTCCTGAAGATCTTTTCCGTCAGATAGCGCTCATGCTCGGTCTGAAGCTCGGCGCCCCAGACGGGCTCGTATTCGAAGTTCTCCCCGGACTTCTGCAGAAGGTCGATCGCTTCTGTATAGGTCACGCGCGCAAAATCCGAAGAGGCGACGTGCTCCAGCCTCTCAAGCAGCCCCTTGTCGACAAAGCTGTTGAAGAAGCGCAGCTCTTCCGGCGCCTGCTCCATGACATAGCGGATGATATATTTCAGCATATCCTCCGCCAGATCCATATCATCCGCGAGATCAGCAAATGCGAACTCCGGTTCAATCATCCAGAACTCGGACGCATGGCGCGCCGTGTTGGAGTTCTCCGCCCTGAATGTAGGTCCGAATGTATAAATGTTGCGGAAGGCCTGCGCGAAAGTCTCTCCGTTCAGCTGGCCGGATACGGTGAGGTTCGTCGGTTTCCCGTAAAAATCACAGGAGTAGTCGATTCCGCCGTCCTCCGTTCTGGGGAGGTTCATGAGGTCGAGCGTCGTTACCTGGAACATTTCCCCGGCGCCCTCCGCATCGGAGCCCGTGATGATGGGGGTATGCACATATACAAACCCTCTCTCCTGGAAAAACTGATGAATGGCAAATGCAGCCAGTGAGCGCACCCTGAACACCGCCTGGAACGTGTTGGTCCTCGGACGCAGGTGCGGAAGTGTGCGGAGATACTCCATCGTATGCCGCTTTTTCTGCATCGGATAGTCCGGTGTGGAGTCGCCCTCGACGGCGACGCTCTCCGCCTGGATCTCGAACGGCTGCTTCGCCTCCGGCGTCGCGACAAGCGTGCCCGTGACGATCACGGCCGCGCCTACGTTCAGGCGGGAGATCTCCTGGAAATTGCTCATTGTATCGTGAATCACAACCTGAAGCGTATTAAAATACGTGCCGTCATGAAGCACCACAAACCCGAAGGCCTTCGAGCCGCGGATGCTGCGGACCCAGCCGCCGACACTGATCTTCCGGTCAATATAAGCTTTCTGATCTTTATAAATCTCTCTTACAGTCACAAGTTTCTGCATAAAGGCACTCCTCATTAGATGTAATCAGTATCCGTTTATTGTACCACGACTTTCGGAAAGTTCCTACCGCGATTTTTTTGACGCAATATGCTTTGTGGAATTTATTCTTGCATATGTTTGGGCTGATTATGCATGAATAAAGCATACAGCCCCCGCGCCCTGCGGGTGCGGGGGCCAGCTCAAGACTGACGCTGGAACATGCCCCCTTCCGCCTCTCTAATGGACTTCCACGGGGGCTGATCCTGTTCAAACCAAACATTCGGCCCCCGTGCCCTGCAGGCGCGGGGGCCAGATCAAGGCTGACGCTGCATCGAGCCCCGATTCAGCCCTTTTTCAGACTTCCGCGGGGGCTGATCCTGCGCAAACCAAGCATGCAGCCCCCGCGCCCTGCGGGTGCGGGGGCCAGATCAAGGCAGACGCTGGATAAAGCCCCCTTCCGCCTCTCTAAAGTGCTTCCGCGGGGGCTGAACTTGCGCGATCCAAGCATACAGCCCCCGCGCCCTGCGTGTGCGGAGGCCAGATCAAGGCTGACGCTGGATCAAGCCCCCTTCCGCCTCTCTAAAGTGCTTCCGCGGGGGCTGAACTTTCATGATCCAAGCATACAGCCCCCGCGCCCTGCGTGTGCGGGGGCCAGATCAAGGCTGAAGCAGCATCGGGCCCCCTTCCGCCCCTCTAAAGTGCATCCGCGGGGGCTGAACTTGCACGCACCAAGCATACAGCCCCCACGCCCTGTGGGCGCGGGGGCCAGATCAAGGCTGACGCTGCATTGAGCCCACAGAAGACCTCAGATAAGTCCGCTCCCATCAAACCGCGGCACAAAACTTTGTTCCGCAGCCTTTCCTTCCTGAAAAAAGCCGTCCTCAATACCAATTTCCAGAGCATACTCCAGAAGGCGACCGTATTCCCGCCGGGTCACGCGCCGCGACAGAAGCGGATCATCTCGGACAGCGGGCATCGGTGTATATTGATTCATTACACTTATAAGAATCCTCTCACCAAACGTCTCATGAAGCCACTTAAGTATCTTCTTCGAATCACTGACATGTCCCGGAAGAAGCATATGACGCACAATCACGCCTCGGGTCATGATCCCTTCTCCGTTATATTCCCGGCCACCGCAGATCCTGACCATCTCACGGATGGCAGCCTTTGCCGCATCCGGGTAATCCGGCGCCCCGGAATAGGCTTTCGCAATCGACGGATCCATATACTTAAAGTCTGGCAGCCATATATCCACTAGTCCTTCCAGCATCTTCAGAGAAGAAACCGATTCATATCCACTGCTGTTGTAAACAACAGGTATCGACAATCCCTGCCTTTTCGCATCCGTCAAAGCATTACTGACCTGGGGTATAAAATGGCACGCCGTCACGAGATTAATGTTTGCAGCCCCCTTCGCTTCAAGGCGCAAAAAAACATCCGCCAGCTGCTCTTCCGTAAGAGAGACACGCTCTCCTTCCACCCCGGCATTGTCCCCTTCACGCCTCGAAAGTACATAATTCTGGCAGAAAATGCACCCAAGCGAGCACCCCGAGAAAAACACCGCACCCGACCCGTTCTTACCCGTAAGGCAGGGTTCTTCCCATTGATGCAGCCACGCGAGCCCGGCCCGGATTTTGGCTGTTTCCCCGCATCGCCCTGTTTCCCCTTCCATGCGGTTGACTCCGCATGCTCTCGGACACAGAGTACAATGCATAAGATAAAGATCTTCCTCTATGGCACGGTCTGTGTTTTCTGTCATGATTCGTCGTCCCTCCCGGACCCCCTGCACCCATGATGCTTATGAAACAGGAGTCTGTTCATGTGTGTCAAAACATGAAAAACTGCAGATCAAAATGACCTGCAGTTTTCCTTACAATCTCTGCAGGCCGTCTCAGACAACCCGGTTCTTCTCTTCCCCTGCAACTGCAGATCAAAATGACCTGCAACTTTCTTTACAATCTCTGCAGGCCGTCTCAGACAACCCGGTTTTTCTCTTTCCCTGCAAGGAATGCCTTAATATTCTCATATGTTATGTCAACGTCTCTCTGCCGTGCCTCCACATACGCCCACGCATTGTGCGGCGTAATGATCAGCTTCCCCGCATCTTTGATTTCCGCAAGCGGATTGTCCGCAGCGATCGGCTCGCGCGCGAGGACATCCAATGCAGCTCCGGCAATCTTTCCGTTCTTAAGTGCCTCCGCGAGCGCATCCTGATCAACCACACCGCCGCGCGCAACATTGATGAGGTATGCACTCTCCTTCATCATGCCAAATGCATCCCTTCCGAACAAATTTCTTGTCAGATCACTCAGTGGGCAGTGCAGGGATATTATGTCCGACTGCCGGCAGAGTTCTTCAAACGAAACTCTTTCATATTCCGTGCATTTACTCTTGCCGGTAGGGGAGAAGAAGATCACTTTGCAGCCAAAAGCGGACGCAGCTTTGGCAACCCCACACCCGATTTCGCCCATTCCGACAATACCCCAGGTCTTTTCGGCGATTTCCTGCATCGGCACGTCAAAACTTGAAAAATCAGCCTGCTTCCCGTATTCTCCTCCTTCTACAAAATGGTAATAATGAATAAGGTTCCCCATAAGGCCAAGGCCGATCATAAAGGTGTGCTGCACTACCGCAGTCGTCGAGTAATGGCCAGCATTGGCCACAGCAATCCCATGCTCTTTGCAGTACGCGATGTCGACATTGTCATACCCGGTCGCCATCACACAGATCAGCTTGAGGTTCGGTGCTTTGCTGAGAGTATAGCGGTCCAGAATGGTTTTATTGATGAGCAGAATGTCCGCATCCTTAATTCGCTCGATCGTCTTGCTCTGATCAAAGGAGGGGTAGGAGACCACCTCACCGAAATCCTTATAGCAGTCCGTATCGATATCAAGTCCCATCGTATTTCTTTCAAGGTGTACAATACGCATATATGATCCCCCGTTTTAATAGATGAAAAACTATTCATTTCACCGCTCTGACAGATGAAAGCAGCAATTCATCCCATCGCTATGGCAGATGAAAACAGCAATTCAGCCCACCGCTTTGACGGATGAAAACAGGAATTCAGCTCACCGTCTTGACAGATGAAAACAGCAATTTATCCCACCGCTTTCACAGATGAAAACAGCAATTCAGCTCGCCGTCTTGACAGACGAAAACAGCAATTCAGCTCGCCGTCTTGACAGATGAAGCCAGGATTTATCCAACCGCCTGAAGAAGATAGAATAATATCTGCTGAGTCAGGACATGGATTCTGTTTCTTAGTCCGACTTATTATAACGAATCGATTTATTTTATGTCAATCTGCGTTGACCCTTGCCTGATTGAATTCTCAGATTGATACAAGTATTTACGGTAGAGACCAGAAATTGGGTAAAGTGGTCATTCGCAATCCGCTACACCCCTGCTGAAACAGCAGTACCTTTAACAGATGGTTTTCGAAAAGGATGTGGCAGGATGGTGGCTTTTACTTCTGCTGAAACAACAGTCTCTTTAACCAAAAGCCTTGGAAATAATGTCGTGAGATAGTGGTTTTTACTCCTGCTGAAACAACAGTCCCTTTAACCGAAGGCTTCGGAAAGTCTGTCGTGAGACGGTAGTTTTTACTCCTGTTGAAACAGCAGTCTCTTTACCTTATGAAAGCTTCTAAGCTATCAATAGCTGTCGCACTGCGGCATCTTTCTTAATTCTTCTTGTATAGTGACGACATGAAGGCTTATGAACAATCAATACAAATCATCGACAGTCACACCAAAGAAGGTAGAGATAACTGCCTGAACCATCGTCGAACTCAGCATCAATGTACTCATCTCAGTCGTGATGATGAGGTTGACTCCAAGTATGTAGCCCGCACTCTTGTATTGCTGGATTTTCCTGATAGCAGAAGCGGCATAATCCGGATCGTCCATTTTTCCGAAATGTTCCCATATGATGATATCTCCGGTGATTGGGTGTTTGATTCTGAAATCGGGATGGTAAATCTGGGTCCCTACGTAAAGAGTCTCCTCATAGTGAAAAGGAATTCCGCATCGTGTCAATTCGGTGGCAATCATATCTTCTGCTTTTGATCGAACCATGAGGCCGGCTGCGGAGCGAATGGTTCGGTTCTCAGGATGGGGAGGGGAGGATGGAAATGGCTCTTTTTTCCATGCAAGCAGTTCATCCGGCAAGGCTTTTTCTTCGGCACCGGACAAGAGAGACAAGCGCGGCAACTGTTTTGACATTGAGTTTGTTGCGCCGCATTTTTGGGCTTCTTTTATAAATCGGCGGAGATTTTTTATCTGTTTTGTGGTCTCCTGCAGGCGTATATAACAGAACGTTTTTTTGGCCAGCTTGGTGGCTAGAGTACGTTCAGATTTCGGAAGGAATTTTCGCGTGTGTTTGCCGGAAAGAGAGCTGAGAATGAACCATTTAGTTTTTTTCCCGTTCTTGTTGCAGGAAAGAAAGCCCTCCGGACCTTGCGCAACCTGCTTTTGATAATAGGATTTACGTCGTTCGAGTTCTTTTAGATGCTGTTCCGCTATTTCCAATAATGTCATTAGGCACGCACCTCTGTGTTATGCAGGCTTTGGGGACGCTTTAAGAATTGCGACATTGTTTCTTCTGTGATCGATGGCACAGTCACTGTTTCTTCTGTGACCGATGGCACAGTCATTGTTTCTTCTGTGACCGATGGCGCAGTCATTGTTTCTTTTGTGACCGATGGCGCAGTCACTGTTTCTTTTGTGACCGATGGCGCAGTCATTGTTCTTCTGTGACCGATGGCGCAGTCATTGTTTCTTTTGTGACCGATGGCACAGTTCATCTGAGTTGGTTGTATATAGACGGTAGAGCATTGGTGTCACATCAAACACGACCGAACCATCCGCCGTGTTCAGTGTTGGTTGTACTTAGGCGGTAGAACATCGGTGTCGTATCAAACCCGACCGGACCATCCGCCGTGTTCAGTGTTGGTTGTACTTACGCGGTAGAGCATCGGTGTCAGATGGACGAATCTTACACTTGTCAATGTGCAAAGTCAATGTCCTTCGTGAAACATCATAAGATATTTGCATAAGTTCATAAGATATTTTTATTTTTATATAAAAATCTTTCACAGTGAGAAGTCCTTGAGCTGAGTTGTAATCCGAGGTGCCAGTTTGTAATGCGAGATTCTTGTTTGTAAATTGAAAACTGCATATTTGTAAACGAAACGCCAGTTTTGTACGCCAGACGCCAGTTTTGTAAGCGAGATGCTGCGCTTGTAAACGAAACGCAACCTGTTCACAGCCGCTTTTTTCGTGTATGATAGCTTTGAC
>JAFRMI010000034.1 GCA_017430765.1 Lachnospiraceae bacterium
CTCATTCCTAAAACCATTACTTCCTGAGTTCGATTCCAAGCCCGGAGAGTCCGTTCAGGATCTTCTTCATCGCGGACTGTACTTCCGCGTCCTCGAGTGTCTTGTCCTTGTGACGGAATCTCAGCGCATACGCCATCGACTTGTACCCCGGCAGGATCGGCGCGCCTTCATAAATGTCGAAGAGCGAGCAGTCCTCCAGAATCTTTCCTCCGCGCTGCTCGATCATCTTCTCGATCTGCGCGTTGGTCACGGATTTCGGCACAATCATGCTGATATCGCGGTTGACGGCCGGGAAGCGGGCGATACCCGTGTACTTCCGGTCAAATGTCGCAAACGGCAGCATTCCGGGGATATCCAGCACTGCGGTATAGGTCCGCGTGCCAAGTCCGTACGTCTTCATGACATCCGGATGAATCTCCCCGATCTCACCGATCTCCACGCCCTCATACATGATACGCGCCTGACGGCCCGGGTGGTAATACGGCTTCGGTGCATCCGTCAGATACTCCGCGCGCGCCGCCATGCCGAGCTTCTCAAAGAGCAGCTCAATCACACCCTTCAGATCAAAGAAATCCCCGTCTCCGAACATACCGAGCGTCAGCTTCATGCGCTCGTCGGGAAGCTCTGTAAGCGGGAGCGCTTTCGGCAGATAAATATTGCCGAGCTCATACAGCCGCACGTTCATATTCCGGCGGTTATAATTGGTCGCCAAAGAGGTCAGAATGCCATTTAACGAAGTGGTGCGCATGATCGAGAAATCCGGTCCGAGCGGGTTGCGGATCTCAATTGCGCATCTTTCCGGCGCATCCTCTGCGAATTTCAGCCTGTCAAATACCTTCGGCGACTCGAAACTGTAGCAGTATCCCTGGGAGAAACCGCAGTCCTCCGCAACATCTCTCGCGACGGCCTGCACCCGCATATCAAAGGTCAGTCCGCCTGCTGTCGCAGAGCCTTTCGGAAGTGTCGTCGGAATATTGTCGTAGCCGTAGAAACGGGCCACTTCCTCCGCCAGATCGCAGGTTCTCTTAAGATCCTGCCGGAATGTCGGCGCGATGACAACCTGCCTGTCCGCATCGTACCCGAGTTCCGCCAGCTTGAAATATCCAAGCATCTCTTCTTCTGTGAAGGAAGTGCCGAGGATCGCATTGATCTTCTCCGGCTCAAACGGAATCTCAACGGGCTCCCTCTTTTCCGGATAGACATCGACGACACCGCCGACAACTTCACCGGCCCCGAACTCCTCCATGAGGGCACAGGCGCGGTTGATCGCCTCGAGCGTCGTATTGGGATCCAGTCCCTTGTCGAACTTCTGGCTGGAATCCGTCTGATGGCCCAGTCTCTTCGACGTAAGGCGGATATTTGTACCGTCAAAATTGGCGGACTCAAAAAGGACCGTCTTCACATCGTCCGTGATCATGGAGTTCTCACCGCCCATGACGCCGGCGATGGCGACCGCTTTCTCCGCGTCGCAGATCATCAGCATGCGGTCATCAAGCGTTCTCTCCTGGCCGTCCAGAGTCGTGAATTTCTCACCTTCCGAAGCACGGCGCACAATGATCTTGTGTCCGGCGATCGTATCATAATCGAAGGAGTGCATCGGCTGACCATACTCCTCCATGATATAGTTCGTGATATCGACGACGTTGTTGATCGGGCGGATTCCATTCGACGCGAGGCATCTCTGCATCCACTTAGGCGAAGGTCCGATCTTGACATTCTTCACCACGCGTGCCGTATAGCGGGGGCACAGGGCCGGATCCTGTACTTCCACTTCGATGTAATCGGCTGCATTTTCAGAATTACCTGTCTTTGGGACGACCGGCGGATGGAACTCCTTGCGGAATGTGGCAGCCGCTTCTCTGGCGATTCCGATGACGCTGTAGCAGTCCACGCGGTTCGATGTGATTTCATACTCGATCACCGCGTCATGAAGGCCCAAAAGGCCGATCGCATCCGCGCCGATCTCCGTATCCTCCGGGAAGACATAGATGCCGTTCTCCGGCGCTTCCGGATAGAGCTCACTGGTACTGCCGAGCTCCTCGATGGAGCAGATCATGCCCTCGGACTCAACGCCGCGAAGCTTGCCCTTCGTGATTTCGACGCCGCCTTCCGCGCTTCCGCCGCTGTGCGTCCCGGCGACATGGCCGCCAACGAGAACAACGGGAACCTTCTGTCCCGCAGCGACATTGGGCGCGCCGCAGACAATCTGCAGCGGACGTTCCCCGCCGACATCCACCGTGCACACATGCAGATGGTCCGAATCGGGGTGATCCTCGCAGGTCAGCACTTTGCCGACGACAATTTTGTCAAGGTATCTGTCCTGTTCCTCGAATCCCTCGACCTTAGTGCCCGACAGGGTCATCGCGTCCGCGTACTCCTGCACCGTAACATCCAGGTCCGGCACATACTGCTTGATCCATGACATTGAAGTATTCATATGACTTGTATCCTCTATCTAGTATTATCAATTATTTTCAAATATAACGAACTAATCAGCTGCCTGCTTTTGCCTGCTGCCGGCGTTCCAGACCTTGCGTCTGCCCGCTCCGCCAGCACACCGCCGGGATCCCGGATCAGAATTGCTCGAGGAACCTCGCGTCATTCTCGTAAAGCAGCCGCATATCATCAATCTCATACTTAAGCAGTGCGATTCTCTCCAGGCCCACGCCGAACGCGAATCCGCCGTACTCCTCAGGGTCAAGCCCGCACATCTCCAGAACATGCGGATGTACCATGCCGCATCCCAGGATTTCAATCCAGCCGGAGCCCTTGCAGAACCGGCATCCCTTGCCGCCGCACTTGAAGCAGGACACGTCAACCTCGGCGCTCGGCTCCGTGAACGGGAAATGGTGCGGCCGGAACTTCGTCTTCGTCTCTTCGCCGAACAGCTCCTTGGCAAATACATCAAGTGTCCCCTTAAGATCCGCCATCGTGATCCCCTTATCGATCACAAGGCCCTCGATCTGATGGAAGCTGGGTGAGTGCGTCGCGTCCACTTCGTCTGAACGGAACACGCGTCCGGGAGCGATCATACGGATCGGCAGAGCGCCGGTCTCCATAATACGGGCCTGTACCGGAGATGTCTGGGTTCTGAGAAGAATCTCATCTGTGATATAGAAAGTATCCTGCTCATCTTTAGCAGGATGATTGGCCGGAATATTCAGCTTTGTGAAGTTGTAATCATCGTACTCGATCTCCGGACCTTCCTGCACCTCGTACCCCATGCCGATGAAGATTCTTTCCACCTCTTCAAGGGCGATGGTGTTCGGATGGCGGTGGCCGATCTTCTGCTTTTTGGCAGGAAGCGTCACGTCAATCGTCTCCGCCGCGAGACGAAGGTTCTGCGCTTCCGCCTCAAGGCGGCTCTTCGTTTCTTCCATGAGGGACTCGATGGAAGCGCGGGCGTCATTGACCCATTTGCCGACCTTCGGACGATCCTCCGGGGCCACATCCTTCATCGACTTCATCACGGATGTGAGCGTTCCTTTCTTGCCGAGAAAAGACACCCGGATCTCATTCAGGCGGTCCAGCCCGCCGGCTTTTTTGATCTCTTCGGCGGCAAGCTTTTCAACCTCCTGTACTTTTGCCTCAACTTCTAGCATAATAACCTCCTCACTGGGCCGGGACAACATGATCCTGCAGCCCATTTTTCATCTATTACTCCATATGTCAGAGGCACTCCCGCGCCTCATTAAACCTGTTCATCAAAGATCGTTCTCATCAGGTATCTTCGCGCCCCTGACCAGCTCCTCTTCCTCCCGGTCCCACTCGTCGACCATGTCATCATACCACGGAATGCGAATGTCCTCCGGCTTCGGGTCGGCGTTCTCCTCCCGTCTCCTCCTTCGTCTCTCCTGTCGCGCGTCAATGTTCCCGCGCACCCGGTCCGCCAGACTTCTCTCATGGCCTTCGCTTCCGCGCTTCCGCTCTTCCGGTGTAAAGGAGTGTTTCTCAAGTTCCTCCTCGATCTTCCTCTGCTGCCTCTCCGACGCGCCGCGCACCACATCCACCGTATTGACAATGACATTGTCTTCCGGATCCTCGTAGATCACGCGGTTCAGCAGTGCCCCGAACATCAGGAAAAAGCAGCAGATATACAGCCAGATCATCGCGAGAATCATACTCGTCATACTGCCGTACGTCTCCGCGAAATTCTGATTATGCGCAAAATACACCGACATCAGATACGAAAAAAACAGCCAGACCGTCGACACCACCAGTGCACCCGGAAACTGGCTCCGGAATGTATAGTGGCAATTCGGAAGAAACTTATACATGAAGAGGAATAAAAGCATCATTCCGAAATAGCCGATCATCGCCCGGAAGCGATAGATAAACGCCAGAAATTCGGTCATTCCGGGAAATACAGCCAGCAGTGCATTTGCAATATTTTTCCCGAAGATATTCAGGATCAGCGCCGCGATCACAAACAGGAAAAACAGCACCACATAAAGCATCGACCGCACACGGATATACAGCCATCCGCGTGTCTCCGGCACCTTGCTGATCACATTGAGTCCAAGGGTCACGGCGTGAAACATCTTTGACGCGGACCAGATCAGCACGACAAATGAAACCGGGACGAAGGCGTACGACCTCGTATCCGCCTCATCCAGAATCGATGCCACGAAGGATTTCAGACCATTTGGCACAATACTTATGATTCCCTCGGTAAGCATCGTGGGGTCCGCATTGACCCTGTGCACGAAAAAGAGGAACAGCATGACAAACGGCACAAAGGATATCATAAGAAAATAGGCGCATGTCGCCGCATATGCGCCTATGTGATCCCTCTGCATCCGGACTGAGAATGCCTTTAATACCTCAAGTACACTTTTGATCATGTATCCTAGTCCTGACCGGTAGAGTCCTATTCACCTGTCATCCGCGCGCTCCCGATCTTCATCGGCGCAGTTCCGGAATCTGTAAAAATGCAGCCGGCAATCGCTGTCATTTATGTATTCCGGCAGCAAAAGACACTAAACCTGCAGCCGCAGCCAGGTCACGCAGACCGAAGACCTCTCTTACACAATATCAAATGTATAGCAGGTCGTGGTGCTGTAGCTGTCCCCGGCATCCAGCTTCGGGCTCTTAAACGCAAGTACATTCACGCAGTTTGGGAAATACTGCGTCTCAAGCGCAAACCCTTCTCTGACGCCGTATGTATGCCCGCCCTTGCCGGCCGGCCCGCCGATATGATTTCCCGCGTAGAACTGCACACCCGGCAGATCTGTGGAAACCGTCATGCGGATTCCGCTCTGATCACCGACCGCGGTCACGACATCGCGCATGCCTTCGCCGTTTAACGCGAAATTGTGGTCATAACCGTCACCGTGGTGAATCTGTTCGTGATCTGCGTCAATTTCCTCCCCGATCCGTTTCGGTTGGCGGAAATCAAACGGTGTTCCCTCGACAGGGCTGACAATACCGTACGGTATTGCGTATTCATCGATGGGGACGTAGCCGTCAGCCGAAATCTTCAGCATATGATCGAGAATCGTGCCGGCGTCATGTCCGTTCAGGTTGAAATACGAATGGTTCGTCATATTGACGATGGTTGTCGCATCCGTAATGCCCTCGTAATGGATCTTCACGCGGTTATCCTCGGTCAGCGTGTACGAAACCGCCACCTTGAACTCTCCCGGGAATCCCTGGTCGCCGTCCGGGCTGACCAGATAAAATGTCACCGAGTCGCTGTCCTCCCTGGCCTCCGCGTCCCACAGCCGGAACTCATACCCGTTTGGTCCGCTGTGCAGGCTGTTATTGCGATTATTCTCATTGCAGACGAGCTGGTACTCCGTTCCGTCCAGCGTAAAGAGTCCGCCTTCAATCCGGTTGCCGAAGCGTCCGATCGTCGCGCCGAAGTGCGGCGGATTCTTCTCATAGGAAGGCATATCATCGTAGCCCAGAGCGACATCGATAATAGTGCCGTTCCGATCCGGCATACCGACTGCCTGAAGAACCGCTCCGAAATCGAGCACCGTGATGTACGCACCGGTGGAATTGGTGATGGTGTAAGCCGTCACTTCGCGGCCGTCACCTGTAACGCCGAAGTTTCTACTGTGAATCTCCATTCTTTTGTTTTTTACCTCTCTTTGACTATATTGAAGTCGTTGATTAAATAAAAGTTTTACAAGTATTACAAAACGAAGCAGACCCCGCAAGGAGAACAGCTTCGAATGATGCAGTATAAAACAAGTCAGGTCATATTGTATCCATTCGGGCGGCATATGGCAAGGGGCTTGCGCATATTCCGTAAAACGCAGGGGCATTTGCGTGCTGCAGAGCGCCCCCTCATCTTTAAAAGCACTTGTTCTTACTTGCACAGATCGACGCCTAAAAAGCGCCGCCTGTTCCGGAAACGAATCGGCCCCCATGAAGTCATGCTTACCGCAGAACAAGGTTTGACCCCATGGAGTCATGCTTACCGCAGAACAAGGTTTGACCCCAAGATGCCGTGCCTGCCATACTGACGCCTAGCGATACGCCAGGTGGGTAACCGCAGCCGCTTATCTGCCTTCCACTATACGTTGCGAGGCCTGACATCAAAAACGGCAATGTAGGAATCCCTTATGTCAAGTGTAGGTTCAGAAAAAGAACAGGTTATCGCACATCTCAGGGCTAAGAAAATTATAAACGATTAGCGTGTCGCGGTCAATTCTCTTTTGCTCTGCCGGACCTCATAGTCCGGTCAGTTCTGAATACAGATCCCGCGCGTATGAATCCGTCATGCCGCTCACCGTATCCGTCGCAAGAAGGATCCTTTCGTAGACATGCATATCCGGCGAATCCTTCGACGCGGCGCCGCTCTCCCGCAGAAACACCTGCTTGTAATTTCTGGAAATGAGCGACAGATATTTCTCCTCCATCAGTCCCGACGCGAGCGGCGTCCCGAATGTCAGCGCCGCCGGTACCAGAATGTCCAGAAGATAGGTCAGCACGTTATTGGCCGCAATCTCCGTCTTGAAGATCGACATTGACGTAAACGCGTAATCGTACGCAATCTGCTTTAAGCTCCGAAGCAGCACCGCCGCCGGCCTGCCGGCAATCAGCTCCCCTTCGTATGTCCCGTCCATAATCGGTTCGTAATTTCGCATGAATCCGTCCGTCGCCGCAATGAGCAGCTCGTCCTGCATCTCGCGGAGCCAGCTCCGGATCCCGTATTCCTCCGGGTCCGCCGCGCCTGACAGCCGCGCCAGATCGTACGCATCGACCAGTCTGGAAATGTATCCCTTCGAAACCCCTCTTTCATGGAGCTCCGACAAAAACACCGCATAGCGGAAAAAGCCCTTCTTAAAGGCATCCTCTATGTCCGCCGTCGCATACGCGATATCATCGGCCGCTTCGAGAATCAGCGCCAGCGGGTTCCTCTTCCCTTCCGTTCCGGTCTCGGACGCTATCTGCTGCATAAGCGCTTCTTCCGCGTGGAAATAGCCCATTTTGCGCCTTTTCACATCCTTCGAGGAGGGATCCGCTTCATCGGAAGCCGTCGGATACTTAATCATTGCGGACAGAAGGCCGCATGTCAGGTTCATGCCGTAGCGGTTCACGGGGTAGTCGAGCTTCGTAACCATGCGAAGTCCCTGCGCGTTGCCCTCAAATGCCTTCAGATCCGCGATCTCCCGCGGCGACATGTATGAAATTGCAGACCGCCCGCGGAACTTAAGGCCGGCCAGATTCCGCGCAAACCACTCGCGGATCGCCTCCTCCCCAAAATGCCCGAACGGCGGATTCCCGATATCATGTATGAGTCCCGCGCACTGCAGAATATCGCAGATGGCCGCTCCCATCTCCGAAGTAAAGTCCGGGTCAAGGCGGGCCGAAATGATCTGCGCGGCAATATTTTGCGCGAGAGAACGGCCGATGGAGGAGACCTCGAGCGAGTGCGTCAGCCTCGTCCGGATAAAATCGCTCTTATCAAGCGGAAAAACCTGCGTCTTATCCTGCAGCCGCCGAAACGACGCGCTCACAATAATCCGGTGATAGTCCTTCTCGAACTCACTGCGCAGATCCTTCCTCCCGGACGCACGCGCTTCCTTCCCGATTCTGTTTTCGGAGAGAAGCCTCTTCCACTCCATAAAATCTCCTTTGTACCACGGTGTACCACGGGGACAGGATCCGTGGCCGATTCCTATAACCCGCAAAAACCCTGCAGTTACAAGCAAAACGGGCATTTAAAGCACCGTCCCCGCCGGCTCAGCCACGGTTCCTGTCCCCGTGGCTGATTCCGCTATTAAAGCCCGAGTATCTTCCGCACCGCCGCCGGCATATCCGCGACGTCCACCACCGTATTATGCCTGACCGGCGCGGTCCGTATATCCGTGATGGCATACGGCTCCGGCGTCCCCGAAATCTCGCGCAGCACATCAATCAGTTCAAACTCGCTCTTTCCAGCCACGCGCTCCGGTGCGATTGACCCGACCACGCTCGGCGAAAACTTATACGGGCTCGCGGTCGACGCGATCACCGCAGGCGTCTGATCCCCGGTCTCAGCGGCGTACCGGCGATACACCGCGTTGCCGATTCCCGTATGCGTGTCAATCACATATCCGGTCTTCTCGAACAGGTCGCGGATACCGGCAAAATTTTCCTCCTCCGTCGCGAATCCCCCGATGAAATCGCCGAGTTTTGCGTGCATTTCCTCGGTAATACGGTATTCGCCGTTCGAAACCAGGCTCTCCATGAACGCCTTGCACTGCTCCGCGTCCTCGCCGCACGCGCGGTACACCAGCCTCTCCAGATTGCTCGACACCAGAATATCCATCGACGGAGACGATGTCAGAATAAATTCGCGGTTTTTATCGTAATCACCCGTCGCGAAGAAGTCGCTCAGGACCTTATTGATATTGGATGCACAGATCAGCTTCTTCACCGGCAGCCCCATGAGTTTTGCATAAAATGCAGCCAGTATATTCCCGAAATTCCCCGTCGGAACCGTAATCAGGATCTCATCCCCTGCCTTAATCTCCCCGCTCTTTACAAGCTGCGCGTACGCGTAGACATAGTAAACCACCTGCGGCACCAGGCGTCCGATGTTGATTGAGTTGGCGGACGAGAAGCTGCATCCCGCCGCGGCGAGCTCCTGCTTCATCGCCGCGTCATTGAACATCTTCTTGACAGCCGTCTGCGCGTCATCGAAATTGCCGCGGATGGCGACGACATGGGTATTGTCCCCGCGCTGTGTTACCATCTGCTTCTCCTGGATCTCGGAAACGCCGCCCTTCGGATAAAAGACGATGATCTCTGTACCCGGTACATCGGCAAATCCGGCCATTGCGGCCTTTCCCGTATCTCCGGAAGTCGCAGTCAGAATCACGATCTTATTTTCCATATGATTCTTCTTTGCGGCCGTCGTCATAAGATGCGGCAAAATGGAAAGCGCCATGTCTTTAAACGCGATTGTTGCCCCATGAAACAGCTCCAGATAATACGCTCCGTCTTTCTTCACAAGCGGGGCGATCTCGGGAGTGTCGAATTTGCTGTCATACGCGCTGTTGATGCAGTGACGGAGTTCCTCCTCCGTAAAATCCGTAAGAAAGCTCTTCATTACCGTATACGCGAGCTCACGGTAATCCATCTGTGCGATCTCCTCAAGAGACGCCTCGAGTTTCGGGATCTCCATCGGCACGAACAGACCGCCGTCTTCAGCGAGGCCCTGCAGGATCGCCTGTGAAGCGGTGACCTCTATGTTACTTCTGGTACTTGTATATCTGATGTCCATCTTATACAAACCTCCGGTCAAATATATGCATGAATTCTAAGTTGTTATAATACAGCATATACGGGCTTTTATCAAGAATGTGGTCGGTCGGAAAGCCCGGGCTGTTCTTCGATTTGACCCGGTCTCCGACGCATATTCGGTCAATCGCTGCGTCAGACCTGACTGTGTCCCGGAAACATCGGCCAAAATAAATTTTTTCACTTTATCTTGACAAAGCGTCACAGCCAATGGTACATTACTTTAAACCGTTGAAGAAGAAATAGTAGCATTGCCTCTTTACTTCCAGGGAGCCGCTGACAGTGTGACGGCGGCAGCAAATGCAGTGTGAATGGGCTTCCGAGGGCAAACCGAACAGAGTAATTTCCAAGTAGGCGCGTCGGAGAGGGATCTCCGTGATCAACATCCCGCATATAAACCGGATGCATCCGAACGTATGAGGAACAATTGTTTCACCCATCGCCGCGGAACGATCTAAATCAGTAAGATCTTCCCGGATGCAGGTCCGCTGTATGCATGAGTGGGCGCAAAATGCGTCAAGTATGGGTGGCACCGCAGGAGACTCCAAGGCTCTTGTCCCATGAGAAACATCGTTGGGACGGAGTCTTTTTTTGTTGCCGGACTTCGTCAGACAAAAGGCGAAGCAGCTTTCACCGCTAAGCCAGCAGTAAACCACTGGGAATCATCGCCCGGCCAATCCTGTATTTCGGTTGTCACTGCCGGATCCTACAGAAAGCCTGATAGGGCACATTTCCCACGGACCGCAGAGAAAGGAGTCCACTATGAGCAAGTACGAAGTTCCTTACAAAATCTACCTGAGTGAAGACGAGATTCCGAAAAGTTGGTATAATGTCCGCTCGGATATGAAGAATAAGCCCGCGCCGCTCATTCATCCCGGCACCCTCAAACCCCTTACATTTGAGGAAATGCAGCCAATTTTCTGTGACGAACTGATCCGCCAGGAGCTGGACAACGAGACCCAGTACATCCCGATTCCGAAGCCGGTTTACGACTTCTACAAGATGTACCGTCCCTCTCCTCTTACCCACGCGGAATTTCTGGAGCAGGCGCTTGATACACCGGCGCACATCTTCTATAAATTCGAGGGAAACAATACCTCCGGCAGCCACAAGCTGAATTCCGCGATCGCCCAGGCCTACTACGCAAAGGAGCAGGGTCTTAAAGGCGTGACCACGGAGACAGGGGCCGGCCAGTGGGGTACGGCGCTTTCGATGGCCTGCGCATTTTTCAAATTAGACTGCAAAGTGTACATGGTCAAAGTGTCGTATGAGCAGAAACCGTTCCGCCGCGAGGTCATGCGGACATACGGCGCCGCCGTGACACCGTCTCCGTCCATGGAAACCGAGATCGGCCGCAAGATCAACGAGGAATTCCCCGGCACGACCGGCTCACTTGGCTGCGCTATCTCCGAGGCGGTTGAAGTCGCTGTTTCCACGCCCGGCTACCGTTATGAGCTCGGCTCTGTCCTCAATCAGGTGCTTCTGCACCAGTCCATCATCGGACTCGAGACCAAGGCGGCCTGCGACAAATACGGCATCAAGCCCGACATCATCATCGGCTGCGCGGGCGGCGGATCGAACCTCGGCGGTCTCATTTCCCCGTTTATGGGCGAAAAACTCCGCGGTGAGGCCGACTATCAGATCATCGCGGTCGAGCCGGCATCCTGCCCCAGCTTCACGCGCGGCAAATACGTCTACGACTTCTGCGACACCGGCAAAGTCTGCCCGATGACGAAGATGTACACCCTCGGCCACGGCTTTATCCCGTCAGCCAACCACGCCGGCGGTCTCCGCTATCACGGCATGAGCCCGGTTCTCTCGCAGCTCTACGACGACGGCCTCATGGAAGCGCGCTCGGTCGAGCAGACCTCCGTATTTGAAGCGGCGGAGCTCTTTGCAAGAACCGAGGGCATCCTTCCGGCACCCGAATCCTCCCACGCGATCCGTGTCGCCATCGACGAAGCCCTGAAATGCAAAGAAACCGGCGAGGAGAAGACCATCATCTTCGGTCTCACCGGCACCGGCTACTTCGATATGACCGCCTATGAGAAATTCAACAACGGCGAAATGAGTGACTACATCCCCACCGATGAAGACCTCGCAAAAGGCTTCGCCGGCATCCCAAACGTCAACCTCTAATGCGTCAAAAGTGAGTCAAAAAGGGACGGTTCTTTTTGACTCATTGCATGCAATTAATTCGCAGGGTGAAACTCTCACCCTGCGTTTTTACATTCTACTAAACCGTACAATCGTCATGGATACCAGCAAAAAAAATGCGGCAAAATGAGTCAAAACAGAACCGTCCCTTTTTGACTCATTGCCGTCATCTCGTCCTAAACCAGGCAAGAAGTACAGAGACCAGAAGATACAGGATTGTTAGGATCGAGAGTATGATGGTTGTCACGGCTGCTCCCACAGTCATGTGCATCTTCTCTGACAAAGACAATGTTCTGCTGAGATACATCACCACAGCGGCCGCCGCCGCAAGAAAGACCGCATGTGTCAGAAGTGTGGCATTTCCGCGCACACCGCGAAAGCACAGCACCCAGACCACGATCATCTGCAGGAGATGCAATCCCAGTGTCACTATAATCCCCGGCATCTCCCCCAGGTGATTAAAACAAAAAGACGCAATGAATCCAATCACAATTTCAACAGCAGCGGTGATTCCCAGTGTCGTCAGAATCTCACGACTCATACTGACCTCCATAAAACCAGACAGAGAGCAGACTCTCTGCCTGGTTTGTTACATTTTAAGGAACAGCTCCCGGAACTTCTGCAGCTCCTCCTTGGCGTCCTTTTCCGTCGGCTTTCTGAGTTTCTCCTCATAGCTGAACTTATTGCTGGTTTCGTAGAGAGCATTTCGCGTGGAGGCGACTTTTTCCAGTTCCTCGATCGTTTCGGGCAGTCCGAACGTATCCGGATCATAGTCCCAGAACCCGGTAAATGCCTCCCACTCCTTCTCATAGGACTTCGTCATATCCAGCTTCGCCGTCTTGCCGTAGTGCTTGAATCCCCACATCGGCAGGCACGGGACAAAGTCGTCCTCATTGATCAGGTTATAAATGCCCTTGTAGCTGCCCGCATCCGACGCCAGCGTCGTCTTAGGCGTCGCATAGGTGTAGTCGAATACCGTCTCGCCCGAATCGATCAGATACGCGCCGAGAATATTTGCGATCGCCGCCCCGCGGGAATGCCCGGTGATCCAGAACACCCTTTCCGTTCCGGAAGAGACATTCCTGGCGAGATACTGATCCACGATCGAGCGCACGCGGTTCGCCGTGATATCAAACCCCATGTGGTTCGAACTCTTCTTCCACTCGGAGAAACTCGAGAAATTATCCGTGGTGCCGACATCGAAATTGCTCTCCCACTCTTCGAGCGTCCCGTTCGTACCCCTGACGACAATCTGCACGATCTCCTTCGTGTCGTTCTTGTACGTCACCTTCCTGTGGCCGAGTGCGACCTCCGTAAGGTGCTGGTCCGTGTACCGCTTATTATAGCCGTCATTTTTGTTTTTCAGCGACACGTCGATCACGTCGCTCATGCCGAGCGTCCGCATGAGATCCTTCGCTTTCATAGACGTGATGTCCTGATTGCCGAGCTGCCCGCTCCTGCCGTCGATCGAGACGCCGTTGTAGATGGACCCCGCGTACAGAAGGCTCAGTTCTCCCAGATCCCGGTTGTAGCTCTCATTTGAGCCGAATAACCAGGAATAGCTGAGCTTCGAGGTTAGGCTCCCGTTCACGGCTTTCTTATCATACTTATTTTTATATACGAATGAAAATGAGCCATCTCTCGGCTTCGGATCGATCCCGTCATCCACCCCGTCATAATCCGTATCCGGAAGTGTCGGATCCGACAGATAGTCATAATAGGTCACCGTCCCGTCCGCCTTCAGGAACTCCTCGGAGATTCCCATGGACTCCAGTTTCTTCAGAAGAAGCTGCTCCACGGAGACCGTCTTCAGCTCTCCCAATTCCGCCTTATCCGTCAGACCGTCTTTATCGGTATCCTTCCTTTCGTCCGGATCCCCGTCGAGGCGGACATACTTATAGCCGCGGAGGAGGACCCAGGTCCCGTCCGACGTCATACTTCCGATACTGTCGGCGAGCTTCATCATAGAATCGGATTTCGTAGTAGTAGACCGTATCCGGCTCCAGATACGAGGACAGGTAAAAATAAGTGCCCTCGGTGCCGTCATCATTCGAGTCCACTTCCGCACCAAACTCATCGCGGAGCGTCACATATGTATCGCTCTCGCTGAATGATTCAACTAAAATATCTACTGTTAACTTTATAAAAGTACTGCCGTATCCGGGACGCGGAGAGGACGGGGAACCTTGGTCAGGTAAAAACATATGAATGAAGACAGGGCGGGCACCCTGTCTTCGAGCTGGCGAGTATGTACAACACTTATGCGGGGTTAGGCCTGGCACTGTCTCTTGGCACTGAAGACGAACATCGGATAGATAAAGAGTAAGAAAAGGCGAAGATCATCGGACTGACGTGGCTTCATTTTTCAAGCAATGGATGATATTTTTTCTGCAAATTTCTCAATCAGCCGATTCACCGTCTTCGGCGCATCCGTATTAGAATTGTGTCCCGCGCGTTTGATCCATGCGATCGGAATCCCGGTCTTTTTGTGCCACGCCTTGTTGTAACGGATGCAGGATCCGGCATGATCCTTCCCGCCGCATATAAGCAGCGCCGGACAAGGGATTTTGTAAGGAAGATCCGCTTCCATCGCTTCCGCCAGTATCCGGAATCCATGGCCGGATAACTTGGCATACCGCTCCTGATCACCGTCATAGGTCATCATGATTTCATGCATCAGTCTCCTGCCGTATTTTGACTCGGCGACGCCCTCCGTGCCGGCGACCAGCAAAGCTTTCCACGGATAATACCGATAAACCGGCTCCATTCTCTTAAGAAGCCATATCTCGGCAGCGGTCACATACTCCCTCTGCAGAGGCGCGGAATCAATCGACACGAATCCGCCCAGCTTCTCCGGGAACAGCTGGGCATATGCCTGCCCCACATAGCCGCCCATGGACTGCCCGATAATGACCGGCTTGTCGAAACCTTCTCTGACCAGAATCTCATCCAGCCACTTCGCCTTATCCATCAGACTGAAATTAAATGCAAACGGCCAGGAAGAGGCATGCCCCGGCGCATCCCACACAAAGACCGGATACTTCCCTTCAAAATATTCAATCTGCTTCTCAAACAGCCTGTGATCCGCCGTCAGCCCCGGCAGAAACACCAGCTGCGGCGCAGCATGTTCCCCATCCTCATTCACAAAATAATGAATCCCCCCGGACAGTGTTTCATATACCCTCTCTACCATACTATCCTCCTTTAAACCACGGGGACAGGAACCGCGGCCGAACACCTACTACTCCAAAAAGCCTGGATTTAAAAGAAAAACAGGCATTTCAAGGGCCGTCCCCGGTGGTCGAAATTTCCATTTTTCAGGTGAGCCACGGTTCCTGTCCCCGTGGCTCATTTTAAAGAATAACACACTTAAACAATTCAGAAAACCGATACAGACATATCAAGGCCCATCACCTAATCTAAATTATCGTATCGACGGTGCATAAAAACAATTTTTCACCGCTTCTCCTGTATCCTATTCTCAGAAGAACAATTTGTCTGAAGTCAGTTCCTGTGAAGTCCTTCAACCAGTGCAGA
>JAFRMI010000006.1 GCA_017430765.1 Lachnospiraceae bacterium
AGCCATAAATACCGCCTCATCTATTCGTTAAACTGCTGTTTGGCGAATAGATGGATCCGGAAAGGTTTAATTTTGCACTATTTCAGGACTTTCACTTTGCATGTTGAAAGCAGATGTCCGTCTCTCGTCCGTGCTTTTATGATACAGGTTCCTTTGCCTTTCGCCTCCACGAGCCCTTTCTTTACAGTTGCGACTTTCGAATCGCTGGAAATCCAGTAGATCTTCCGGTCTGTAGCGTTTGCAGGTTTGATAACGGCTTTCAGCTTAAAGGAACGCCTGGTACCCAGACGGATCGATTTTTTACTGAGACGGATCTTTTTCACCGGAATTCCGGTGACGACTTTGCACGTAACATCGAGACCGTTGCTCGCGGTTGCGGTGATCACTGCCCTGCCCGCCCGCTTTGCCTTGATGACACCTTTCTTACTAACTGAAACAACTGAAGGATTGGAGGATTTCCAGCGGACTTTTTTATTGTAGGCGTTGTCGGGGAATATGGTTGCCTCAAGGGAGTACTTCTGACCTTTCCGAAGAACTTTCTTCGCCGTATTAAGAGAAATCATGAACACAGGAACGTTCTCAACGGTGATCCGGCACCGGGCATACTGCTGTGTTCCTGTCACTCTCACGGTGATAACCGAACTGCCCTTCTTAAGCCCCGTTACATTTCCCGAAGCGTCGACGCTGGCAACTGTCGGATCCGAAGACGTGTATGTAAGCCGTGACCGGTCAACAGACGCGGGTTCCAGTTTTGCATCCAGAGAAAGTGTCTCTCCTTTGTATACTACATCTTCCGTCCTTGGAAGCCTGAGTCTGATCTCCGGGACGCTGTAGACAACCACGGGGTCTGTCCGGTACCAGAAACCCAGTCCGCGCAGAGGCTGCTGGGAGCGAATGAATGTATTGGATCCGCAGTCGTAGCGGTCCGCAGTCATCGTACTCGTATTGAAATCACTTGCCAGTACAAAGACATGTGAAGGATACGGGTGCTTGATGGGGTCCGTGGTTTTATGCCAGACAAGCATGATGGACCCGGCTTTCGCATATTCGAGCGACGTACTGCGCTCGAATCCCCACGCCGACAGATAGTGATCGATATTTACGATGGTAATGCCGCCTTTGGGCTGATCTGTAAAGCCGAGGTTATACAGGGCTTTTGAGACCAGTCTGTCGCAGGCGATCTTCCCGTCGGTGGTCGGGTTTACGGCGGTTGAATGGCCGTATTCGTAACCGTGTGTGCGGGCATATTCCTGTACAGCAGCCACTTCTTTTAAAAAGCCGGCGACTGTCAGCTGATCCGCTGTTTTTGCATATACGCTGCGGGAAAAGGCACATCCCAAAAGAAGGATAAACAAGATTGCCCGTATCTTCCATTTGATTATCTTACCCATAAGACCTCTGTTATTCTGCCTGATCCGGACTGTGCTCCAGGGACTCTGATGAATCCGGAACAAACAAACAGCTCTGTACAGAGCAGATCTGTATTTCCTAAGATGTTACAAAACTATTTCGCATAGTCACAATTATTTAATATTTTAGCATATCCGGGAGTTTTTGAGAAGGCTGGCTCTAAAAATACAGAGACGATATGAAATAATTATTATCTAGGCAAGCGGTCTTCAATGGAGTATTTTATTTGAATACCCTATGTAAAAAGAAAAGCCGGCTCATACGGCCGGCCCTCTTTAAAACTATGCTGTTTTGCTCTTATAAGATAAATATGCTTTCTTATTATGCAGACTCTTATATGTCTTCCTTCCCTGTTTGCAATAAGCCACTACATAGAAATAATACTCATTGCCATTCTTTCTCTCAAAAGCCTTCCCTTTATACTTTTCAGCGAGAGCTGTCGTCTTAGTCCCTTTCTTAATTGAAGCGACACAGCGGAATCCTCTGTTAGACTTTGTCGATGCATAGAGCTTGTATCCGGTCGCTCCTTTTACTTTCCTCCACTGGACTTTCAGTTTACCGTCCTCTGTCACAGTCGCTGCCTTGATCTTCGGCTGCGGGACGAGTGTGTACTCAGCCCATGGGCCGGGGAAAACCTCTTTTTTTTCGTCCGTGATCATCAGTGCACGGACTTCCAGCTTATAGACCTGATTATACTTGAGCTTTTTTGTAATAATTGTAAGCGAGTCCTTGGAAGATCCTTTTTCCGTGATCTTTCCCGCGTAATTGCGCACTCTCCACTCGATGCCGTTCACGGTCGATTTGTACGGGTTTTTAAGACACACCAGCTTTGCTTTCTTATAGTTTTTAGACCAGCTGTAAACCTTAAATCCGGTCAGCTTTCCGGGCAGCGTGCCTGCGATGATTTCATCGATCTGCTGATCAGTTTCGTACTCGCCCGTCCTATTATTGTAACTGCGGATCCCGTTCGCAGAAACAACGACGATCAGACGTGTGGGCGCTTTTAATCCTTCAATCGTATACGTCGTTTTCGTGCCTAATTTGACTAAATTCTCTTTCTGCTTCACATCTTCAACCGATTTTGCGTAGATCAGGCTGTAGGATGTGGCATCTTCGACTTCGTCCCAGGAAACAGTGATGGAATTCTCTGTTGCCCCAGTCTGATGCAAATTAAATGTGTTCGCAGCCTGAACAGGCAGACATCGCACGTGCAATACGGCAAAAATCAGCCCGAGCAGCATTGCGGCAGTAAGTATCTGTTTTTTCATCTTCTCCTATCTCTCCTATGTGCCGGGTCGTCCGGTATCAGAAGTCAATACATATTTATACAGAATTGATTTCGGAAAATGATCTGTGAATTTAAAGCAAACACCATTATAGCGGTTCAGATGAAAAAGAACAACGGGGAATAAACGGAATTACCAAAGATTTCACATTTACGAGAGCACTTTGGGATCGATCCACTCTCTCTCCTCTTCCGTCCGTGTAATATAGATGTCATCAGACTGCTTTTCTGAAGCCGGCTTGTCCACCTGCCGTTCTGCAGAGGTTTGTTCTTTTATAATTTGCTCAGCCGTATACCGTTCATCCGGAATTGGTTCTGCCGAAAAATATTCGTCCGCCTGCAGCTCCGCATTGTTCTGTGCAGGCGTATTATGTTCCCATGTCTTCCGCTCGGAATCCATCGGCCCGGCCTGAGCGTTATCACCGGTTTCCTGCTCCGGCAGCTTCTGTGCAGTCGGTTCCTGTTCTGCCAGCTTCTGTGCAGTCGGTTCCTGTTCTGTCAGATTCTGTGCAGCCCGTTCCTGTTCTGCCAGCTTCTGTGCAGTCGGTTCCTGTTCTGTCAGATTCTGTGCAGCCTGTTCCTGTTCTGCCAGCTTCTGTGCGGCCAGTTTCTGCTCTTCCATCTTCTTTTTCAGGATAAAGTAGGTTCCGTCAATGACAGCATCTTCCCTGTCGATGTCTGCCATGGTTCTCTCCCAGCTGTATTCCCGGAGCGGCTCGTCAAAAGAACGGACGATGTCATCGCGATACCGGATCCAGTCATAGAGGCTCATGTCCTCTTTGGTAAAGTTCAGGGGAATTACTTCTCCTGTGATTGGGTTGATCTCCTGAAGATTATGATAGGAATTGAGGTCGCCGGGAAGCTTCCGTTCACGCATACGGTGCAGGACATGTCCCTGAATAAACGCGGATATGACTGCCGCGAGCGGCACGCCGACCAGCATGCCGGGCACGCCCAGAACGCCTCCTCCGATCAGGATCGCAAGGATGACCATGAAGCTGGAAACACCGACGGAACTGCCAAGGATACGCGGTCCGAGGAAATTGCCGTCAAACTGCTGGAGAACGACAATAAAGATGACAAAGATCAGGGCTTTCACGGGACTGACGACGAAAATCAGAAGTGTTGCCGGAATCGCTCCGATAAAAGGGCCGAAGAAGGGGATCAGGTTGGTCACCCCGATAAAGACCGAGATCAGAACCAGGTACGGCATATTGAGAAGCCCGCAGCAGAAATAGCAAATGATACCGATGATCACGGAATCAATAAGTTTTCCAACGAAGAAACCACCGAATTTCTCATCCATAAACCGGATATTAAACAGGATTCGGTTTCCCGTTTTTACAGGAAAGATCGAATAAATGATTCTCCGGAATCTGGCCAGAAGGACTTCTTTGGAGACAAGAATATACATCGAGATAATCATGCCGAGGAAGAAATTCTTCAGAAATGCGACGAAGGACATCACGCCGGATCTGAGGTTGTCGGCAATGGAATCAATTCTCGGATTCAGATTGGACAGCAGCCACTCCTGGATCTTTATCGCGTACTCGCTGATCATCGCCGTCGTCTGTTCGTCCAGTTCCTGGTTGATATGGAGATACGTGTCAATAAAGTGGTTAATGTTGTTCGCGTAATTCTGGAAGTTATAGATGATGTTCCGTACACTGCGGACAAGTTCCGGCATAATCGTCGAGATCAGTCCGTAGATTATCAGAATCAATATCAACAGCGAAAGAACCACACAGGTGAGGCGGACTGATTTTTTCCACTTGAAACCCGGTTTTACACCGAATCGGTGCAGGAGTTTGTATGCTGCATTTTCAATGACTGTCTCCTGCGGATTCAGGATATACGCGATAAAGAATCCGTAGATGACCGGATTCAGAACCGTCAGGATCTTACTGATGACAGCTCCGAGGGAAGAAGTGCGAAACAGAAGGAAATACAGCAGCATGCTTGCTGCCACCACCAGAAAAGCAGTGATGCCAACCTGTCGGTATTCTTTACTGTGTTTCCATCTCATAGCAAAATCCTTCTTTCATGATGTAACACTAAATATGCGGATGCGCCTGCCTATTTCCTTCTGAGCGAATTCAGAAGATCCGTATAGTATGCAGGCAGCGGCGCGGTACATTCGATGTATGTTCCCGTCGATGGATGGATGAATCCGATTACCATGGCGTGAAGGGCCTGCCCTTCCATGGGAAATGGGCACTTTGAAGGTCCGTAAAGCGGATCACCGACGAGCGGATGCCCAATGGATGCCATATGGACCCGGATCTGATGTGTCCGCCCGGTCTCAAGAACGAATTCGCAGCTGGTATAGCCGTGGAATCGCTCCAGCACGCGGTAATGTGTGACCGCAGGTTTTCCGCCCTCTCTTACGACAGCCATTTTCTTCCGGTTCGACGGGCTGCGGCCGATATTGCCCCTCACTGTGCCGGTATCCTCTTTCAGATTCCCATATACGATTCCGCGGTAGCGCCGTGTGATGGTATGATCTTTTAACTGTTCCGCTATGCTTCGGTGAGCCCGGTCGTTTTTGCACACGATCAGGGCACCGCTGGTATCTTTGTCAATCCGGTGGACGATCCCGGGACGGGCAACGCCGTTGATGCCGGAAAGATGTTCGCCGCAGTGTGCGAGAATTCCGTTCACAAGCGTGCCGTCCGCGTGCCCCGGCGCGGGGTGAACCGTAAGTCCTTTCGGTTTATCAACAACCAACACATCTTCGTCTTCATACAAGATGCACAGATCCATGGCCTGCGGGATAATGTCCGCTTCCTCTGTGTCGGGAATTTCGACCCGAATCTCCTGCCCTGCCTGTATCTTCAGGCTTGCCTTCACAGCTTTCCCGCGAAGTGTCACAAGACCGCCGTCGATCAGTTCCCGGATCCGGCTCCTGGAAAGATCCGGCATCTTCAAAGCGAGGAACTTATCGATCCGGACATTCTGCCCGTCTTCCTCAACAGCGATTACCCTGTTCTCACTCATCTTTTTTTGCCGCTCCAAAAAACGAGAAGTCTTCGTCTTTATAATAGAAAATGACAAGTATAAACAGCAGGAATGCGGATATGGTTACATAGATGTCCGCGACATTGAAGATCGGAAAATCGATCAGCTGAAAATAAAGAAAATCGCGCACATATTCCAGCTTCACGCGATCGATCAGGTTCCCGATCGCCCCTGCGGTCATCAGCACACAGACAAAGCGGATCGGCAGATAGCGCTGTGTCTTAGGAATCCGAATGAGGAAAAAAAGCGCCGCTGCGAGAAAGACTGCAGTAAGGACGAGAAAAAACCACCGCTGGTTCTGCAGAATCCCGAATGCGGCTCCCCTGTTTTCCAGATACCGCAGCTGAAATACCCCGCGGATGATATCCACAGGTCCGCCGGCGAGAGCCCGCTCAGCCCAGATCTTTGTAATCTGGTCAAACACGGTCAGTGCCAAAACGCATACAGCCGTCAGGATCCATCTCCCGAATCTCTTGCTGTTTTCTTTTTCACCGTTATATAACGCTCTGTCCATATGTTTTTAAAAACAGCATCAGATACAATCTGATGCTGTGAAAAGTAGCACTGCCTGGAATTCCGTTAATTAATACCCCGACCGCATCGACGGCAGATTGAAAGCACCGTCAAGAATGCTCTGATAGTCACCGGAGATATCCACATCCGCCGGTGTGAGAATGAAGATGTAACTTGAAATCTTCTGAAGATTCCCCTCCAGGGAATAACATACACCGCATGTAAAGTCGATCACGCGCTGCGCGATATCCACATCAAGACCTTCCAGATTGAGAACTACCGTGCAGTTATCCATGAGAGTATCGGCGATTTCTCTCGTATCCTCCATGGATGCCGGACGAACGACATTGACTTCCATGGCCTGAGAAGCGCTTCGCCTCCTTATGTCGCGCGCTTTGCGCTTACTGGCCTTTCCCGAATCCGTTCTTGTATAGGAACGTTCTCTGTCCGCCGGTCTCGCGGAGTAGCCGACCGTGTGCGCGCTCTCCGAAACATTGCGGGATTCCGTTCTGGCTTTGGAAGCAGATTTTCTGGAAGAATCCGTCCGTGCCGTTTTTTCAGACTTCGCCGGCTTTATGAGTTCCTCGCCGTACTCCTCATAATCCTCGTCTTCATCCTCATCATCGAGGCTGAATTTACTGAAAAAACGCTTTCTGGGCTTCGGCTTCACATCTTCCTCGTCGTCTTCCTCATCCAGAGCATCCTCTTCCTCGTCGAGGAAATCATCGTCTTCGTCAAAATCGTCATTCAACTTGATCGCATTGAGAAATTTATCAATAAAGCTCATATGCTTTGTCAGTTCCTTTCCCCGAAGATCGAGGTTCCCACTCTGATGCAGGATGAGCCTTCCTCGATCGCAATTTCATAATCATTGGACATTCCCATGCTCAGAAAGTCCACTTTCTCATTATCAGCGTTTTCCAAATTCATGTCAACCGCAAGTTGTTTTAATTTCCGGAAGACCGGACGGTCCTCCTCGGGATCGAGGACATAAGGCGCACTTGTCATGAACCCGCGGAGAAGAACATGCGGCAGGGAAAGGATATGCTCTGCCAGGGCAGCGGCATCCTCACAGGAAACACCGAACTTGCTCTCCTCTTCTCCCACATTCACTTCGATCAGAACCGGGATGACCCGGCCTGCCTTCGCCGCTTCCTTCTCGATGACGTCCGCCAGTTCCGCGGAATCGACAGAATGGATCATCGAAATATAGGGGGCGATGTATTTCACTTTGTTTTTCTGCAGATGTCCGATCATGTGCCAGCGGATGTCTTTCGGAAGATGCTCTGCCTTTTCGCGGAGTTCCTGTACGTAATTCTCGCCGAAATCACGATGTCCCGCTTCGTAGAGCGCGATAATGTCAGACTCCGGCTTTTTCTTGCTGACAGCAAGAAGCAGGACGTCTTCCGGGGATCTCCCGGAACGTCTGCAGGCTTGATCAATATGTTCCTTTACCGACAGCAGGTTCTCTTTAAGCACGGTCTGCACCTTCTCCTTCATTACTGTGCTGTGATTTGGGATTCGTGTACTGTGGATGCATTTTCCACGATGTTGTCGAATTCGGAGATTCCGTAAGGAGTACCTTTCTCAATAATGCAGTAGTCCTCGTTCTTATCGATGATATTGATCTTCCGGAAGACGGCGTATCCTTTATTCATATTGTAGACACCCTCCAGTTCCGCTGTATCGCCGACAATAAACCGGTCGGTAGAGCCGTCCCGCAGAATGATATCGCCCTTGCTGAAAGAGGTGCTGTCAATATAATAACGTCCCCCCTTGTGTTCGTAGAGCGTTGTTATTATGAATTCCGTACTGGAATTGCCGCTTTTATCAGCCACCGCCTTCAGGAAACCGATGCTGTCGGAATCTCCCCCGTGAGTCGCATATTCTTCGGGGACAGTAAAAAATGTCTTTGAGACAATGGAAGAAATCGGAATCTTGAGTCCGACATCCGTATTGGTCACAAGTTCGAGATCAATAAAACGGTTATCCAGGTAACGGATCATGCCGTTTTTGAAATCCAGCTTTCCGTAGTAACTGCCGTCCGCCATCGTCAGAATCGTAAAATCCGAACGCTCCGTGAATCCGTCTTTCAGAAACTTGACGCGCACGGATGATGTATTTCCGAGCTTTACGATCTGCTTTGCCGTGAGGGGGATGAGGATGGACCAGTTTTCAGAATCAATGATCCGGTACACGGGATCTCCCGCACTCACCTGCCGGCCGCCGCGCAGACTTTTCATTGTGTACGCCTTCTCGTCAAAATCAGAGGCACTGACGTCCCGGTAATCGAATCCCTCGAGTCCGTCCGTTGAGAAGCAGACGACGCCGTCGACCGGTGCGGAACTCAAAGTAGCGTCGCCGAGCGTCAGGGTCGTAGAGCTGTCGGGCACGGTATTACGCAGTGCTTCCCCCATGATCTTCCCTTCTACAAGATATTTGAGAGAATAGATATCGTGAAAATCCGTTGTGGAAAATGTGCCGGCAAACGACTCCATATCATTCCGGATCTCCTGAAGGGTCTCCGAGCCCGTTACCATCTGCGTCTGCTGTTTCTTCATGGGAGAAGTTCCGTAGACAATGCCGCCCTTCCTGATCCGGGAATGATTCCGCGCATAATAATTGACGAAGCCTCCGGAATCCGCCGTTACAAGGCGCTCGGAATAAACGGCAAGCCCGGTATATGTCTGGTTTCTGGCGAGAGGGCCGGATGTGACCTGATAGGACCGGACATGCGTTGCCGTTGCGTAGAGAATCAGGGTAATGAGAATATAGATAAAAAGAATGCCAAAAACAATCGTTCCGATATTCAGCGCGAATACGCGCCGGATACCGGAATGACCATTGTCTGACATTCTGTCTCTTGTACGATGTTTCGTTTTCGGAATCAGATTCGGCATCAGAGAGAGATCAAAACCTTTTCCGCAACTTCGTCACTCAGCTCTTCCTTGTCGAGCGAGATCGAGATTACAATATTAATGTCAAAGAGATTGCTGATCCTGTCCAGTTTAAGAACCGTCTGCGTCGGATCGCTGTTCTCCAGATTCGCGCATTTCAGAAATCCGTCCAGATACATCGACTCAATGTCGTGATCCTGTGAAAGAATGCCGCAGATAAAACCGGTGAACTCGTCGCTGTCCTCAATCGGGAACCGGGAGATGTCAATCAGACGGATCCGATTGTTGAGTTCAAACATATGCGCGTTATTGCGGTCAATAAATACGATATTGCCGCGGGCGGTTTTGATTTCTTCATTTACGCGGCTTAAAAGCTGTGTGGTTTTGCCCTTGCCCTTACGTCCGCAGATCAGCTGAACCATGGGAAAGATACCTCCTTTTTTTGTAATCGCAATAGATGCGGGAGCATCATCGACTCAAATACGCTGCCGTGCTGCCATGAACAATCGGTTCCTGACAAAGCAGTGTACGCTGATTCGTTATCATTAATTATAGAATAGCACCTGTCAAAAAACAAGGTCTGTTTCAAAGAACCGCTGTCCGGGCATGCGGATTCCGGCCGATGCTAGGAGTTGATGTGAGACAGAAGCTGGTTGATATCTGTGTAAAGATCATCTTTTGACGCGGCACGGACGACCACGGCAATATAGAACTGCCCGTAAGCGTTCTGCGCGATGACGGACAGACAGCTGCCCGCGGCGGATGTGGTTCCTGTCTTTCCGCCCAGAACAGACACATCTTTGGGCGGCTCGACTTCACCCGTCAGGTACTTATCGGTGGAATCGAGGGTTACATGCATCTCTTTTCCCTCCGAATTCCAGTACTGCAGATCGTACACGGGAATCTGAATGATATTTACGAATTCGTCATATTTCATCGCCTCATTCAGCATCAGGTAGATGTCATAGACCGTCGTGTAATGATTCTCATCATGGAGACCGGTCGGGTTTGTGAAATGACTGCCGGTGCATCCGAGCGCATCCAGCTCTTCGTTCATCATTTTTATAAAGTTTTCCTGCGTTCCGCCGACCACTCTCGCGATCGCCTGCGCGGCGTCATTGCCGGAGTGGATGAGAAGTCCCCGCATCAGGGCTTTCATGGAGACGCGGTCTCCGATGCGGAAGCCCACGACCTGCGAGCCGGATTCCAGCTCCAGATCCTTCCAGTTGATCACGACGTTCTCGTCAAGCTTGTCCGACTTCAGGGCAAGTATGGCGGTCAGCAGTTTCGTGATACTCGCGGGATAGATCTTCTGGTGCATATCTTTTGAGAACAGAACCTTCCTGTCATCAAGGGAGAACAGGGCGCCGCGCTCATTCCCGATCAGGCTGATATCCTCATAGGCCACATTATCGCCTCCCACGCAGATATCCAGCGAGAGGGCGTCGTCTGACTGCATGGCCGTCTGATCCGCACTGATATAGACCATACGGCTGTTGGACCAAAGAAGCGGCATCTCCATCTTCCGGTCCGTTTTCGTAAAGAGAACAATGAGGATCAGCGCAAGAATCCCGATCAGAAACAGCATGATCAGGGCGAGCGTCACTCTCACCCTCCTGTCACGGACGACCGTCTTTCTTCCGCTCATACTCTGACTCCTCTCCTCCTTCTGCGTGCGGATACCGGAATGCGGATTTTTGTCTGCAGTCCTACATTAATCACCATGCCCATACTGAAAAACAGAGTCATAATGGATGTCAGGCCATAACTGACGAACGGCAGCGGTGTGCCGGTATTCGGAAGAATCCTCGTCGCGACCCCGATGTTGATGAAACTCTGTATGGCAACCAGGGAAGCGATCGCCGAGGACAGGATCTGTCCCGACAGATCCTTGGCTTTAAACGAGATCAGGATGCACTCGAGGGAGATTAGCAGCAGGAGGATCACAATGCCCCCGCTCCCAAGAAAGCCCAGCTCCTCTCCCGCTACGGCGAAGATAAAATCCGTCTCAATTTCCGAGATGAAATCGCCCTTATTCGCGGAAGAGACATCCGTATTGTTGAGTCCCTTGCCGTACAGTTCCCCGCTTCCTATGGCGATGACGGAGTTGTTCTGCTGCGTCGTATCGTCCGAATACTCCGGATTGTCCGGATTGAGGAACGCCATAATTCTTTTTCTCTGATAGTCTTTAATCAGTGTCTGATCCGGCTGGATCACGATGCTCATGAAGATGGCCGCAAGCGGTACGATTGCGAGAAGCACCGCCAGAATATATTTGTAGCTGAGCCCCGCCACAAAGTACATAATCGAAAATAGAATTGTTACGGTGATAGTATTCTTCAGATCCGGCTGGCTCAAAATCAGGAAAAGAGGCGCTCCGATGAGCAGTATGGACCGGATGACGGTACGCGGGTGGTTGAGATCATTCTCGTGAATCATGAAATATTTAGAGAAAAAGATGATCAGAATGATCTTTGAGAGTTCTACCGGCTGGAAACGGATACCCGCGATGGTAAGCCATCTCGTAGCGCCGTTGATGTTATTGCCGAATCCGAGAAGCCGGACAGCGGCCAGCATCACCAGATTGCCGATATACATGATCCAGTAGAAATTCATGATCCAGGAAAAATCAATCAGGGAAACGATCAGCATCGCGATGATGCCGGCTATCACTCCGGCCAGCTGGCGCGTCTCAAGGGAAGGCTCCGCGCTTCCTACGAGGAGTACCCCGATCGCGGAGAGCGCGATGAGCCAAAGTACCAGTCTGAAATTATAATCTCTGATCCTGTATTGTCGAAGCATATTCCTCCCCTATTCTTCCTTGGGCAGTAAATCTCTGCATGATTCGTATACGTGTTAGTCCGTATTCACCTGTGTCAGGTTCTGGTTCCTTGCAGTACCTGTGAGAATATCGGCCTCGTCCGCAAGCTTGAAATAGTACTGCAGGATATCCTTTGCCACCATCGCGCAGTTTGTGGCGGCGTATCCGTTGCCGATACGTACAGCGATGGCGATTTCAGGATTCTCGTAAGGCGCATAGCAGATGAAGAGCGCATGGTTCGGACGGGATTTACTCTCCTGCGCCGTCCCCGTCTTTCCGCCGACTTCCATTCCCAGATCCATATAATCCGCACGTGAGGCGACCACAGCGCGCATGCCTTCATGTATGATGTCCCAGGTCGACTGGTTGATGGAAAGCGTGCTTTCCACCTCAGGCGCAAAGTCCTGTGTCGTGTTGTTGTCACCGTCGGTGACGCGGTCTACCATCGACAGCTTGTAGCTTGTCCCGCTGTTGGCAAGCGTAGTCACATAGCGTGCGATCTGCGTCGTCGTGTAGGAATGAGTTCCCTGTCCGATGGAGGACTGAATCGCAAACTGATCCGAGACATGCGGCTGGTTCTCAGGCACTTCGATGCCGGAAGCCTTATCCAGGTTATACAGCCTGGAATACTGCTGCAGTTTGCTCAGTGACAGCGAGTCGGACCAGTTATTCTCCTCGTTGATGCCGAGGCGGTACGCCACGTTACAGAAGAAAATATTGCAGGAGTTCTCGATTCCGCCGACAATATTCAGTTTGCCGTGGCCGGTTCGAAGCCAGCATCTAAGCGGCGTCTCCGTCTCATCGAAGGTACCGGTGCAGTTGAAGATGGTATTGTTTTCAATGACGCCTTCTTCAAGTCCGGCCGTTGTCGTGATGAGCTTGAATGTCGAACCCGGTGCTGTCTCCTGCTGAGTCGCCTTGTTGTAGAAGGGACCGGAAGCGTCCGCCGCGAGCTTGTTGTAATACGCCACATCCATGCGGTTGGCAAGCCGGTTATTGTCGTACCCCGGATAGGAGACACAGGCAATGATTTCTCCTGTTTTCGGATCCGTGATGACCGCGGAGCCTGAGCAGGGATCAAGTGCAAGCATGGCCGGCGTCAGTTCCAGACGGTTGATCTTCTCAATGATAAACTGATAGCTGTCGATGGAACCTTCGTCAAAGGCCTCGTACATGCCGTCATCAAAACTGAACAGATTCTGATCGTACATCGCGTAGATCAGCTTCTTTCCGGTCAGCTCATGCTCCTCGATCAGATACTTGTAGAGGATCTTGGAGAAACGGATGTCGGAAGACAGATAATCCTCGATATATTCGGAAAGGACCGCATATGTCTCCTCCGAATCCAGGTAATTGATATCGGATGCCATCGACGTGACATCGATCCAGTTCTTACTGATCGCGTACGTCAGGTACTCTTTAAGGCTGATGGTTTCATCCCTTGTCCACGCCAGATACGTGGCGTCCGTCTTGTCGATTTTGGAGCTGCTCAGTATCTTTGTGGAGGACATCAGCATATCGTTCACAATATAGGACTGATACTCCTTCATCTCATCGGACAGTTCTTCATAGGGAACCGGGGAATCCGTCGTCAGCTGCTCCTGAATGCTCTTAAATACTTCCGACTGCTTGTTCAGGAAGATAGTGTTGATATCTCTCTCCGTCTCAGTCGCTTCCTCGGAAGAAAAGTGCGTAATATCAAGGACACTGTTTTCAATGAGCGCATTGTACACGTCCGTGATCGGGATACGGATGCCGGCGGCGTCATCGAGTTCCGAACTGTCAAAGGACTCCGCATCAATAATGACGGTGGACAGAATACCGGCAATTCGCTGTTCCAGAATCCGGTACACGGCATCCTGCAGCTTCGTGTCAATCGTCAGATAAACATTGCCGCCGCTCTTCGGGCGGATCGTCGCATGCTCATCTATTTTCATGACTTTTCCGAAGCGGTCGACATACACCGTCTGCTGTCCGTCGCTTCCCTGCAGGACATCCTCAAAGACCTTCTCAATACCGGACTTTCCGACGATCGATTCACGTGTGTACCGGGAATCGCGGGTCTGCAGTTCAGCCAGGTCCTCGCTGGATACCTGACCGGTGTAGCCGATCAGAGACGCCATGGGTACCGGGTTGCTGTAGACACGGGTCGTATCCTCCACAATTTCAATGCCCGTCAGTGTGTCTTTCTGCTCATTGAGCGCCGCCACGGACTCATCCGAGATAGCGCGCGCAATCGTGACCGGAAGATACTTCCGGTACTGCGTGGTGAAAAGCTGATAACGGACGTAGATAATATTGAGGATATCCTGTTTTGTGAGCTCGAGGGGAAGACCGGCTTCTGTCAGCTCCTCCTCCGTATAAGGGTTCTTATTGCGGATGATGGAGAATCCTCTCTCGCTGACCAGGCGGTCAATCATCTCAGGTGCGGTGCTGTTTAACTGTTCCTCCGTCAGGTCGTCAATATATGCTTCACCGAAGACGTCCGCCTTGAAACGGTTCAGGCTGGTTCCCTCCACGTCATACGTGTAGTTGCCGTCTCCGTCCAGCACGACGTGGAAATCATTGCTGAGCGAATCCCCGTGCTCCTCGAGAATACGCGAGATCCGGTAAGCCTCTCCGTTAAGGGCCAGCATACGTGCACGCGTCGTGGGATAGGAACCCGAATCCTCCAGTGTCAGGGAATAGGAAAGCGCATTGTACGCGATAACCACACCGTTCCGGTCGTAGATATTTCCCCGCGCGCTTTTGATGGATCTTGTCTTGGTGGTCTGCATGCTGAAGTTCATGCGGTAGTTTTCACCGCCGATAATCTGCAGCACATATAGCCGCCGGATCAGAACCCCGGACAGCGCGATAAAGAGGACCATCAGAAGAACGCCCCTGTTTATATGAAATTTGAAACGTTTTAATCTCTGATCCATAGAGAATGTCTGCCTTTCTTCTCCTTCTCGAGAAGCGCGTGATTAATCCTGTAAAAGAGTTTGTAAAGAAGGACCGTAAAAATAATGGTGCATACCAGCTCCGGAAGAATCACAGCTGTCAGATATCTGCTGAACCCTGTCCTTCCCCGCAGAAGGAATCGGGTGATATAAATGACAATGTTAATGAACAGATCACCGCCCGTGACAAGAAGCAGGGGGATTTTGACATCTTCATCAAAATAGATCTGGCTCTGGGTTCCGCATGCATATCCCACGATAAGATACAAAAGTGCATAAAAACCGAAGATATCCCCATAAAAGAGATCGATCAAAAGACCGGCAAAGAAACCGGTCACGATTCCTTCCGCGGATCCCTGCATAAATCCGATGGATACTGTCAGGATCAGCAGGATGTTAGGTACCGCCGACAGGATATCTATCATGGGAAATACAGCCGTCTGCAGAAGGAAGCAGATCCAGAGAACGACTGCAATGACTGCTTTTCGCTTCAACTATTCACTCTCCCTTTCGGTTTTTTGCTCCGTGATAATCAGCACTTCCCGGATATTCCGGAAATCAGCCGCCGGAATAATCGTTCCGGATTTTGTGAGATTGTTGGCGTCAAGAGCAATATCACTGACATAGCCGATCAGGATGCCCGTCAGGTATTTGTCACTGATGTTGGAGGTGACGATGCTCGTTCCCTCCGTAACCTGGTTATCCCCGTCGCGAAGGCCTGAGAAAGCGATCTTTCCGGTATCCATCATCAGGAGATTCCCGTTGACGACACACGGTTCTGAAGTGTTGGACGCCATGGCGCTGATATGGCTTTCATCGTCCACAATGGAGCGGATCTGCGCCCAGTTTGCACCGACCTCAGTCACGATGCCGATGAGGCCTCCCGCGCCGAGCACGTTCATATCCACCGCAATGCCGTCCTTGCTGCCGCGGTTGACGACAAAAGTACTGTACCAGTTGCCGGGATCTTTTGAGATGACCTCAGCGGCGACTTTGTCGTACTCGCTGTACTTTTTGTCCATCTGGTAGAGGGATCGCAGCCGTACAAGTTCAGTCTGGTTCTGCACAAGTTCGTTGTTCTTCAGCGTCAGCTGCGAGATTTCCTCCTTAAGAGAAGCATTCTCCTCGCTGAGTGCCTTGACATCCCGAAACCCCTGCAGTTCCCCGGTGAACCACCCGCCGATCCGGTTGACGCCGTTCTGGAACGGCGTTATGACGTATCCGGCGATATTCCGGACAGGACCGGAGACGCGGTCAGATCCGGCGGTCAGTGCAATGAGACCGATGCACAGGATGGCCATGACAGACAGAAAATGGCGTCCCTTGATATCAAAATCAGGTCTTTTTTTCATGATTTATCCTTTACAGAATGTACCCATCTGCGGAGTTCCTTGCTGCGAATAATTTCCATAAGTCCCCGCACGGTGCTTAATTCATAATCAGTGGAAAGATTTATGCGGCATCCGATCTTCCTCGACAGGAATTTATCAATGCCCGGAATCCGGGCGGTTCCTCCCGTGAGGTAGATGCCTTCCCCCCGGACGCTGTCCGCGATCTCACGCGGGGTTCTCTCCAGGAAATTCTTCATGACGTCCGCGCCGCGGTTCATTTCCTCCATGATAGCCCATTCCACAAGGCGCGAGGAGATTTCATCTTCCCGAGGAAGTCCCGAAAGCGTGTCGATTCCGGTCACCCGTCTCGACTCCGCCTCCCCCGGAATGAAGCTGGCAAGTGAGGTCTTCAGTCTCCGGGCCGTCCGGTTTCCGATCAGAAGATTCCTTGAACGGCGGACTTCACTCGCAATGGCATCATTGAGATGCTGCCCCCCGATCGGAAGCGAATCACTGACAATAATCTGCTCACCCGCAATAACGGAAACTTCCGTGCTCTGCGCCCCGATATCGAGAATCATGCTGCCTCTGGATCCCGTAAGAGGAACGCCCAGTGAAAGAGCGTCGCAGATGGGGCGGTCGACCAGGAAAATCTTGGGATTCCGCATATCTCCGTAGTAACTGATCGCATAATACGCTCTTTTTTCAATCTCCGACATATTGACGGGTGTGGAGAAAAATATAGCCGGTCTTACGGCTGATGCACGGTCCGTCTTTTTAAGAAGAAGCCGGAGCAGCATTTCCACCTCCGCGACATCCGCAATCCGCCCTCCCACCATGGGACGGTCGACTGTGATGTTCGGCGGATTCTTCTCATACATCTCGAAGGCGTCGTTGCCCACCGCAATGACCTGGGATCCTCCCAGAATCGCGATCATATCGTGTTCGCACAGGATCCGGTTTTTGCGGTGGCTGTAGATCTTGACGGCAGACGTCCCGAGATCAACGCCAAACAGGCTGTGATTAAACATAATTCATTCCACTCATGATTTGGTCCAGAATTCCATTTTCGCGGAGGCTCGTATATCTGCGATCACCGATTATGATGTGGTCAAGAAGCCGGATATCCAGAAGACTTCCGGCCATATGCACCTTCTCGGTAATCATGAGATCCTCCCTGCTGGGTGACGGATCTCCGCTCGGATGGTTGTGAAGAAGGACAATGGAAACCGCGCGGAACTTCAAAGCCGCCAGAAACAGTTCCCTTGTGGACAAAAGAGAAGCATTGACCGTTCCGCATGAAATCTCCTGCTCTCCGATCAGGCGCGCTTTTGTATCCAGCATCACACACAGTATATGTTCTTCTTCCAGATGGCGCAGGTCCTCCATATAGTAGTCCGCAATGGAAGACGGTTCCGTGAACACAAGTCTCCTGCGCCGCTCTCCCTTGGCGATCCGCCTGGAGAGTTCTGCGACACACAGAAGTTCACACGCCTTGACTTCCCCGATGCCGGGAAGGCGTGTGAGGTCCCCAAGCGTAAGCCGGGTGAGTCCCTGCAGGCCGTCTCCGCAGGGAGACAGCGACAGAATCTTATGCGCCAGCTCCACTGCAGGCATTCCTTTTGTCCCGCAGCGGATTATGACAGCAAGCAATTCAGCGTCGGTCAGTACCGACGCTCCGAACATGAGACACCGCTCATACGGACGGCTGATGTCCGCACCGCTCCGTTTTAACAGATTTCTCATATGATCCCTCTTTCACGGATCAGGCAGATGCGCGAAATCAGGCTTACTTATTCTACACTATATGGGAAACCGATGCAAGCGTCATCCCCTGCATGCATTCCCGCGAGGGCGCCGCTGGACCAGGCGAACTGCAGATTCATGCCGCCGCACAGCCCTGTAACGTCCAATATTTCACCGGCAAGATAGAGACCGGGAACAATAAGGGACTGCAGCGTTCCGCTGCTTACTTCCCGGGTATCTACGCCCCCGTAAGCGGCCTGCGACGCGGCAAGTCCCGGGCTGCCGGTCACTTCAAACCGGAAATCGTTAATCACATCCGCTTCTTTTATGCCGCTCTTTAAAAGAAAAGACCGAATCTTTGACGGAAGCAGGGAAACCGCTCCTTTTTGGATCTCTTTGCTGTCAGGGGCCCCGTCCGGCATGAAATCAATCGACAGTTCCGTCCGCCTTCCCTCCCGCAGGGCGGAGAGAGCCCGCGCACTCAGATTCATGACGCAGATCCCGGAGATGCCGCGCTCCGTAAACTGGATCTGCCCGCTCTCGGAGGCGGACGGGCTGCCGTCTGTAAGCAGGGTCACCTTTCCGCGCGCGCGGACACCGGCGAGCGGTTTTACGGAAGGCAGAACCTGCAGGGAAGAAAGGGCCGGAAAAAACGGATATATATGGTGGCCCAGTCTCTCAAGAACAGGCAGAATACCGGCTGTGCCGTCCTTTATTCCCGCCGGGCTCCCCGCTGCGCAGATTACCGCGTCCGCCCGGTACTCCCATCCGCCGCTTCTGACCTTCAGGAAACCGTCCGAAGAAAGGATATCAAGGACCGGCTCATTTTGCCGGATCGAAACGCCGAGCGTCTCCGCACAGGTGCGGAGCGCCGTAAGGACAGAAGCGGCTTCCTCGTTGAAAGGGTAGATATATCCGTCAATCTCCCTTGTGAAGACGCCGATCCCGCGGAAAAATGCCAGTGTCTGTTCCAAAGAAAAGGCCTCTGTCACAGCGGCGGCAAAATCCCTGCCGCGCTCCTCATATTTGCCGGGCGTGACGGAGACGTTCGACAGATTGCATCTGCCGCTTCCGGTCCGCAGAAGTTTCATACCGGCCTTTTTTTCTTTTTCAAGCACTTTGACGCGCGCACCGGCTTTTGCCGCGAAGATGGAGGCTGTAAGACCGGCAGCCCCGCCCCCGATGACGACAATCTCTTTTTGTCTCATAGTATTAAATCGTCTCCGTTTATAAGGCCGGCTTCCTTCATGCAGGTCAGGGACATCAGGATCCCGAATTTGGCCGACGGCCATGTGATGCCGCCCTGGAAATAGACGTTATAAGGCGGACGCATGGGGCCGTCCGCGGAGAGCTCGATCGAGGAGCCCTGCACGAACGCGCCGGCAGCCATAATCACGGGATCGTCGTATCCGGGCATATCCCAGGGTTCCGGGGTCACGAACGAGTCAACCGGCGCGCCTTTCTGGATCCCTCTGCAAAATGCAGCCAGTCCCTCCGGACTTCCGAGCGTCACCGCCTGGATAATATCGTGCCGGCTTTCCCTGCCTCCGGGAATCACGGGAAAACCGAGTGTTTCATAGAGCGAGGCGGCGAAGACCGCTGCTTTCAGAGCGGATGCCGTCACGACCGGGGCCATGAAAAAACCCTGATAGTAGGGAGGATTCATCCCGTAAGAAGCGCCCACCTCGCTTCCGAGCCCGGGACAGGTCATCCGGAAGGCCGCATTTTCCACACACTCTTTCGTTCCGCAGATATAGCCGCCGCCGGGCGCAAGGGAGCCGCCGGGGTTTTTAATGAGGGAGCCGACAATCAGATCCGCGCCGGCATCGGACGGCTCTTCGGTCTCCACGAATTCACCGTAGCAGTTGTCCACCATGACCGGAAGATCCGGGCGGACGGATTTGACACACCGGACCGCCTCTCCGATCTCTTTCACGGACAGGGTCCGTCTGGATGCGTAGCCTTTCGACCTCTGAATGGCAACGAGCTTTGTGCGCTCCCCGATGGCGGCCCGGATCCCTTCAAAATCGAAGCTTCCGTCCTCCAGAAGATCCACCTGGCGGTAGGTCACCCCGTACTCGGCGAGCGACCCCCTGGCCGGGCGTATACCAATCACCTCTTCCAACGTATCGTACGGTTTGCCGGAAATGGAAAGAAGTTCGTCCCCGGGACGCAGATTGCCGGACAGCGCGATGGAGAGCGCATGTGTTCCGCACGCGATCAGAGGACGCACAAGAGCCGCTTCCGTATGGAATACGTGCGCGTAGACTTCCTCCAAAGTATCCCGGCCGATATCGTTATATCCATATCCGGTTGTTCCCGTGAGGCAGGCTTCGCTGACGCGGCATGCCTGAAACGCGCTGAGAACTTTGATCTGGTTGTACTCGGCAGTGCGGTCAATCGCATAAAAGCGGTCCCCAAGACCGTCAAGAATCTTTTCCCCGAAAGCATATACATCCGGATCAATTCCCGCGTTACTATATAACTCCTCCATTGTCATGTATGAGGGTCCCTCACTTTCTTCGGTGTCACATGGTATCTTTCGGAGACGAGACGGAGAACCGCATCGAGCAGCTTAAACGTGTCATCGTCATAGTCCTCCCGGGAGAGCCACACCGCGTCTTCCTCTCTTTTGAAGAACGTCAGCTGTCTCTTCGCATAGTGCCGCGAGGCGAGCTTGACCTTATCAAGCGCCTCCTCACAGGAGATGAGGCCCTCCAGGGCTTCAAGCACTTCCTTATATCCGATTCCCTGCATGGATATATGTTCGCGTGTAAGACCCATCGCCGAAAGGTAGGCCACCTCATCGACCAGGCCTTCCGCCGCCATAAAGTCCACGCGTGCATTGATCCGCTCATAGAGGCGGTCTCTGCGGTCGGTGAGCACAATGTAAAGAAGATCATAGGGAGATCTGCGCTCCCTCTCTTCCCGGTTGTGTTCGGAGATCAGTCCTTCCGTCTGCTTCGCATATTCAAGAGCGCGGATTACGCGCTTGACATTGTTTGGATGAATGGAGGAAGCCGCGTCCGGGTCAATGGACGCAAGGAGTGCGTGGAGCTGCTCATTTCCATGCTCCCTTGCGTACTGCATCATCTCTTCGCGGTATGCCGTATCGGTTTCTGTCTCCGTAAAATGGATATCCCGCGTGACTGCCTGTATATAGAATCCTGTTCCTCCGCACAGAATCGGAATGTGCCCTCTTCCGCGGATTTCCGGCAGAATCTCACGTACCATGGCTGCATATCTGGCGGCATCCATAGAGTCGCGGGGATCGCACACATCGATCATATGGTGCGGTACGCCGAGCATCTCCTCAAGCGTCACTTTCGCGGACCCGATGTCCATATAGCGGTACACCTGCATCGAATCTGCGGAAATGACCTCGCCGTCGATTCTTCTTGCGAGCTCCGCGGCAATATCACTTTTCCCGACCGCAGTCGGTCCTGCTATAACAATCAGCGGTTCTTTTGCACTGCACATCACAGTATCCTCTTAAAGCGTTTTTCCAGATCCGTTTTTTTATAAGAAATGAGCGTCGGCCGCCCGTGCGGGCAGTGATAGGGATCCTCGCAGCGAAGCAGATCGGCGAGCAGCTTCTCCGCCTCCGCCGTCGACAGACGCTCTCCTCCCTTGACGGCGGCCTTGCAGGCTTCCGTGGCGACTTTTCGGATATAGGTCTTCATATCAGAGAGATCGGGCGTGGCTTCCAGCTGGTCAAGAAAGGCGCGGAAGAGTTCCTCCGATCCCATCGTTCCAAGGAAATACGGCACGGCGCGGACCGCAAAATCGCGCTCGCCAAACGGCTCGATCTCAAATCCGAGACTCGAAAAAGCTGCCTGGTTTCCCTCAAAAAGCCCCACCTCTTTTGCATCAAGCGTCACGATCATCGGCGGCGTAAGATACTCGCTCGTGATGGTCCGCTCCTCATAGGCCCGCATGAACCGCTCGTAGAGAATCCTCTCGTGGGCGGCGTGCTGGTCGAAAAGATACATTTCTTCCCCGTACTCGACAATCCAGTAGGTATTGAAGACCTGTCCGACAAAGCGCCGGAAGGGCGCGGCGTCCTCATCACAGAAGGCGGGAATAAAGCTCATCTGCTCATACTTTCCGCCGGGAAGTCCCTTAATGCGCGCGGAATCATCGGTCTTTTCCGCTTCGGGGGGAGGCGGCACTGCCTCTTTCCGTGTTTCAAAACTGTCTGACAGGTGCGGGGGGATGGATGGCTGCATTTCCCCGCACAGACCATCTTCTCTTAGAACACGGGGATACCTGTCCGATTCCCCCTCATGAGCAGCAAAAGGATCCGGTCGTCTTTCGGCCTCCTCTGCACGGTGTTGATCCTTTCCCGGTTTCGCCGCGCGGGTTTCAAACGGCTCCGGGGGCCTTGTACCCTTCTCTTTTTTTGTTTCTCCGGGATCTTCTTTGCTGATCCGTTCAAGAATCTCCGGATGCAGGATCATATCCAGATTGGAAAGTGTCGAGGAAACCGCTTTCCGGACGGCATCGTATACCTTCTTTTCATCCGAGAAGCGGACTTCCATCTTGGTCGGATGCACGTTCACGTCAACGGCATGTCTGTCGATCGAAATCACAAGACACGTGAAGGGATACTGGTGCTGCATCAGTTTTGTCGTGTACCCGTCCTCTATGCCCCTCGCGATGACGCGGCTTTTCGTATAGCGGCCGTTGATATAGTAGTTTTCGTAATTCCGGTTTCCTCTCGAAAGAGACGGTTTTCCGATGGCGCCCTCGATCCGGATGCCCTCCTCCTCATATTGGACGGGGATTGTTTCCATTGCCAGATGTCTTCCGTAGATCTGGAAGATCGCATCCTTAAGGCTCCCGTTTCCGGAGGAATGCAGCTTTGTCTGCCCCTTATCGATATAGGTAAACGAAACTGCGGGATTGGATAAAATGAGCTGCTCCACAGCGGAGCCCACATGAGCGGCTTCCGTCATCGGTGTTTTGAGGAATTTGGCGCGGGCCGGGGTGTTGTAGAAGAGATCCCGCACGATGATCGTGGTTCCGTCCGGCGCGCCGATCTCCTCGGACATCTTCTCCCTTCCCCCTTCGATCAGATAGCGGAAGGCCGTCATGTCCTCCCTCCGCTTTGTGATCATCTCCACACGGCTGACAGCCGCAATGCTGGACAGCGCTTCCCCGCGGAAACCGAGGGAACCAAGGTCGGCAAGATCAGAGGCTTCCCTGATCTTGCTTGTCGCGTGGCGCAAAAAGGCGAGTGGTACTTCGGACGCGGCGATGCCGTCCCCGTTATCCGTAATCCGCAGCATGGTAATGCCGCCGTCCCGGATCTCAATGGTAATTCGTGACGCGTGAGCGTCAATAGCGTTTTCCGCAAGCTCCTTCACGGCGGATGCGGGACGCTCCACGACCTCTCCCGCAGCGATCCGGTCGATTGTTGTCTGGTCAAGTACGTGTATCCGGTTCATATGTTCTTCCATCGGTTTTTCAGCTTGTTCTGCAGGCGGTAGAGTTCATTGAGCGCATCGATCGGCGTCAGTGTCTCAATTTCGATCTTTTTCAGATCTTCGATGATGTCCGTATCAGAGACGGTATCAAAGAAAGACATCTGCTGCAGATCCACGTCATCGTAATGCGAGGAGATATTCTTCCGCTTCCGCTTTGTCCCCGCAATGGTCTCGATCGTCTCCGTGATGTCAGCTTTCATCAGTTCGCGCACCAGGTGATCCGCGCGCACAAGTACCGCCTCGGGAACGCCTGCGAGCCTTGCCACCTGGATGCCGTAGCTTTTATCCGCGCCTCCCTTGACAATCTTCCGCAGAAAGACGATGCTGTCGCCCTTCTCCCGCACAGCGATGCAATAATTGTTCACGCCGTCGATCTTTCCCTCCAGCTCCGTGAGCTCGTGATAATGCGTAGCGAAAAGCGTCTTGGCGCCGATCAGCTTTTTATCCGCGATATACTCAATAATCGCCCAGGCGAGTGCCAGCCCGTCGAACGTGGACGTTCCTCTTCCTATTTCATCGAGAATCAGAAGGCTTCTGGACGTCGCACCTCTCAAGATGGAGGCGACCTCCGTCATCTCCACCATGAACGTGCTCTGTCCGCTCGCCAGGTCGTCCGATGCACCGACACGCGTAAAGATGCGGTCGACAACGCCGATCTCCGCCTCGTCAGCGGGAACGAAGGATCCGATCTGCGCCATGAGAACAATGAGAGCCGTCTGCCGCATATAGGTGGACTTGCCGGCCATATTGGGCCCCGTGATGACAGCGATGCGGTGCTTTTTGGTGTCGAGGGACGTGTCATTGGGGACAAAGCTGCCGGACCGCATCATCTTCTCGACGACCGGATGGCGCCCCCCTTTGATGCGGATCGCACCGCTGTCCGTCATCTTCGGACGTACATACTGATTCCGGAGCGCGACATAACCCAAAGACGCGAGCGCGTCGATTTCGGCAATCATCTTTGCAGCATTCTGGATCCGGACAATATTATCCCCGATCCGGGAGCGTATGTCCGAATACAGCTCGTATTCCAGTGCATACAGACGGTCCTGCGCGCCGAGGATCTTGTCCTCGAGCTCTTTAAGCTCCGGGGTCGTAAACCGTTCCCCGGACACAAGTGTCTGCTTCCGGATATAATCGTCCGGCACTTTATCCTTCATGGAATTCGAAACTTCGATGCAGTAGCCGAAGACACGGTTGAACTTGACCTTCAGGTTGTGAATACCGGTCCGCTCTTTCTCTCTGGCTTCAAGCTCCGCGAGCCATCTTTTGCCGTCTGTCTTGGCGCAGCGGAGCTCATCGACCTCCGCGGAATACCCGTCCCGGATAATTCCTCCCTCACGCATGGCGACGGGCGGGTCATCCGGGATGGAAGCGGAAAGAAGATCAAAGAGATCGGGAAGTGTATCCATCTCCTCCCGGTACTTCTGAAACAGTCCGCACGGGAAATCTCCGAGAAGCTGCCGGATGTGCGGCAGCATCCCGAGGGACTGGCGGAGCGCCGTCAGATCACGCGGATTCGCTGTCCTGAAGCTGACCCTTCCGGCGAGACGTTCCAGGTCATAGACAGGATTCAGGTACTCGCGCAGTTCCGACAGGGAGATCTCGTTGCCGGACAGTGCTTCCACGGCGTCCGCCCTCTCTTCGATCATGGAACGGACGATCAGCGGCTGTTCGATCCACATGCGGAGCATGCGGGCGCCCATCGCTGTCCTTGTGCGGTCCAGAACATGGAGAAGGGATCCCTTCTTCTCCTTTTCCCGGAGGGTCTCGACGAGCTCCAGATTGCGGACCGTCGCTGCCCCCAGTACCATGTAGTTTTCGGTTCGGTATGGGGAGATCTTCGTGATATGGGAAAGATCTGTTTTTTGCGTATCAAACAGATATGTAAGAAGCGCCCCTGCCGCACAGGCAGCGCACGGGTACGTATCAATCCCCAGCCCCTCCAGGGAAGAGGCGTGAAAATGGTCAAGCACCGTGCGCACCGCACCTTCGTCCCCGAAAATCCGGTCATCCATCGGCTCGATCAGGCAGGAAAGATGTGTGCGGAGATCCTCCAGATCCGGCAAAAGAACAAAGGCCGCCTCATTGCAGATCATCTCCGCGGGGGCAAGTTTCATAAGTTCGTCAAAAAGACGGTCCTTACGGTCCGTCTCCGTCATCAGAAACTCTCCTGTTGAGGCATCGCATGCGGCGAGACCGAAGCGGTCGTCCGTCGCCATCACTGACACGAGATAGTGGTTTCTGCCCTCTTCACCCAGTGAATAGTCAAAATTAGTGCCGGGCGTCACGATTCTGGTGATGTCCCGTTTCACGAGCCCCTTCGCGAAGCGGGGGTCCTCGACCTGGTCGTAGAGGGCGACTTTATGGCCCATTTTCACAAGGCGGGTAATATAATTGTCCACCGCGTGGTGGGGAACGCCGCACATGGGCGCCCTCTCGGGGAGCCCGCAGTCCTTGCCGGTGAGCGTCAGTTCCAGCTCTTTTGAGGCCGTCAGGGCATCGTCGAAGAACATCTCGAAAAAATCGCCGACACGGCACATCAGGATGCAGTCTTTATGCTCTTCCTTGACACGTAGATAGTCCTGCATCATAGGGGATAATGCCATAGTTTCACCTTTATCTTCCGGCGCACCCGGGTTCTTCCCGGATCTCGCCGTAATAGTAGAAGCCGCGGCTTTCCAGAAGTATCACAGGCACAATCTTCCCGATGAGGGACGGATCGCCCGGCAGATGAACGGTAATATTCTGGGAAATGCGGCCGGTCACAAACCCCGGTACTTTATTCTGCTCCTCCACGAGCACATCCATGGTTCTTCCGGTGAAGCGGGAGGACATCGCCTCCCCTTCTTCTTTTACCGCCTCAAGAAGGCGGTCAAAGCGCCGGTGCGCGACATCGTCCGGGATCTGGTTTTCCATCCGGGCAGCCGGTGTGCCGGTCCTCTTTGAATAAAGAAACGTGAAGGCACTGTCGAACCGTACTTCCCGTACAAGTGACAGCGTGTCCTCGAAATCTTCTTCTGTCTCTCCCGGAAAACCGACAATGATGTCAGTCGTAAGGGAAACCTCCGGAATGCGGTCCCGGATGAGGCGGACAAGATCAAGATACTGCTCCCGCGTATAATGCCGGTTCATTTCCTTCAAAACGCGGGTGCTCCCGGACTGCACCGGGAGGTGGATATGCCGGCAGATCACCGGATTGTCTGCAATCACATCAACAAGTTCGGGTGAGAGGTCCTTCGGGTGTGAAGTCATAAAACGCACGCGGCGGATACCGGGAACCTGCGCGGCCTCTTTCAGAAGGGAAGCAAAGCTTACCGGTTCCTTCAGGGTCTTGCCGTAGGAGTTGACGTTCTGGCCGAGAAGCATGATCTCCTTGACTCCTTCGCCTGCGAGGCTTCGGATCTCCTTTAAGATCTCTTCTGCCTCCCGCGACCGCTCCCGCCCGCGGACGTACGGAACGATGCAGTAGCTGCAGAAATTATTACAGCCGAACATAATATTGACGCCGGACTTAAAGGAATACTTACGAACCTGCGGAAGGTCCTCGACGATAGCGTCCGTGCGGTCCCACAGATCAGTGACGCGTTTTTCATCTCCGAGAATCCTGTAAAGCAGTTCCGGAAGGGTAAAAAGATTGTGTGTTCCGAATATCAGATTGACAACGGGGTAGCTTTTCCGGATCTTTGCGACAACGTGCTCTTCCTGCATCATGCAGCCGCACAGGCCGACGATCAGATCCGGATTCTTCTTTTTAAGTGCCGTGACAATCCCCAGTCTCCCATATACGTGCTGATCCGCGTTTTCACGGACGGTGCAGGTATTATACAGAATGAGGTCCGCATCCGGTTCAGAGGCCGCCTCCTCAAAACCGACGGCCGAAAGAATCCCGCGCAGTTTCTCCGAATCCTTCGCGTTCATCTGACACCCGAAGGTGACGACAATCGCGCGGAGCGGACGCCCGAGTTTTCGTTCCCGCACCTTCAGCCGCTCCGCGGCTTTGCCGATATAGTCTTTCTGGATGGAGCCAAAGTCTGTCATTTAGCCTCGCACCTGCCCATTTCCGTAGATAATATACTTGTAACTTGTGAGCGCAGAGAGCCCCATGGGTCCTCTCGCGTGCAGCTTTTGCGTACTGATGCCGATTTCAGCCCCGAATCCGAATTCAAACCCGTCCGTAAAGCGTGTCGACGCATTGACATAGACAGCTGCGGCGTCAATCTCACGGAGAAATTGCTGCGCATGATCGTAGGACCTCGTGACGATACACTCGGAGTGCCCCGTATTATAGCAGTTGATGTGGCGGATGGCCTCCTCAATGGAGTCCACGGTTTTTATGGAGAGAATATAATCCAGATACTCCGTTCCCCAGTCGGACTCCCGGGCGGGTACATAATCCTCCAGATATGCGCCTGCGGATGCGTCCGCACGCAGCTCCACATGCTTCTCCCGCAGCCTCGCCTCGAGAACAGGGAGAAGCTCCGGTTCGGCATCCCGGTGAACGACCAGGGATTCGCACGCGTTGCACACGCCGATCCGCTGCGTCTTGGCGTTGAAAATGATGTCGCACGCCATCTCCATATCCGCTCCCGCATCCACATAGACGTGGCAGTTGCCGGTTCCCGTCTCGATCACGGGAATTGTGCTCTCCTCCACTACGGTGCGGATGAGCCCGGCGCCGCCTCTCGGAATGATGAGGTCCACGTATTCGTGAAGGCGCATAAATGCCTTTGTCGTCTCCCTCGACGTATCCTCGATGATCTGCAGCGCATCCGGATTGACCCCTTTGGCGCTGATGGCGTCGCGGAGAACGGCTGTGATGGCTGCGTTGGATCTGAGCGCATCGCTGCCGCCTTTCAGGATCACGGCGTTCCCGGTTTTAAAGCACAGTCCGAATACATCGGACGTCACATTGGGGCGCGCCTCGTAGATCACGCCGACGACGCCGAGCGGGACGGTCATGCGCCCGATCAGCAGATCATTCGGCCTGCGCTTCATATCATTCACCTCTCCGATTGGATCCGGGAGAGATGCGATCTCCCTGAGGCCTTCTGCCATGGATTCGATACGCGCATCCGTGAGCTTCAGACGGTCAAGCAGACCTTCCGGCATCCCTTTTTCTATTCCTGCTTTAAGATCGAGTGTATTGGCTGCAAGTATCTCGTCCGTGTGAGCGGTGAGAGCCTCCGCCGCAGACCGGAGAACGGCATCTTTTAAATCTGTCCCGCATACCGCAAGACGGGAAGCAGCCTCTTTTGCCTGTCGGCCAATCTGATCAAGTGAACGCATAACTATTCTCCCTTCATGAGTCTCTGGTGATGCCCAGGGATGTAAGTACCGCCTCCTGTTTTTCGAACATGACGGTCTCCTCCTCCGGCGTTTCGTGGTCGTAACCAATCAGATGCAGGATGCTGTGCGCGACAAGAAAAGCGAATTCCCGGCGCACGGAGTGTCCGTACTCCTCCGCCTGCGCCTGCATCCTCTCCGCGGAGATCAGGATGTCGCCGAGGAGAAGACGCCCGCTTTCCGGATCAAAATTGCCGGCCGGGTCCTCCTCCGCCTCATCAAACGCAGCGGGATGGGAATATCCGAAGACCGGAAATGACAGCACATCTGTCGCCCTGTCGATCCCTCTGTTTTCCCGGTTGACATCCCGGATTTCCGCATCATCCGTAATTGTCAGACTGACCTCCGCCTCGAAAGGACAGCCTTCCGCCAAAAGGACCGCATCGGCGACACACGAAGCGATTTTTTCCGGATTAAAATCCAGATCATCCATACCGGAGAGTCCCCCGCGCTCTTCATATACGACGTCTGTCATTGTTTACTGCCTTTCTGATTTTTTATATCTGGCTGCTTTTACAGTGCTCCCCGCCGGACGGGCTGTCCGCACATTCTTTCTGCTCTCGCGTTTTTCATAGTTCTCATAAGCCTCAACGATCTTCTGGACAAGAGGGTGGCGCACGACATCACGGCTCGTCAGTTCCGAAAAACCGATGCCGTCAATCTTTCCGAGAACCCGGACGGCTACATCGAGTCCGCTGACACTTCCCTTCGGAAGATCCATCTGTGTCCGGTCTCCCGTGACGACGACCTTGGAGCCAAATCCGATTCTTGTCAGGAACATCTTCATCTGCGAGGGAGATGTATTCTGTGCCTCGTCCAGGATGATGAACGCGTTGTCCAGTGTGCGGCCGCGCATGTAGGCGAGCGGAGCGACTTCAATCAGCCCCTTCTCCGAATTCTTTAAAAATGCATCCGCTCCCATGATCTCATACAGCGCATCATAGAGCGGCCGCAGATACGGGTCAATCTTGCTCTGCAAGTCTCCCGGCAGAAAGCCGAGTTTCTCCCCTGCTTCGATCGCGGGCCTTGTGAGAATGATCCTTGAGACGTCGCCGTCGCGGAACGCACGGATCGCCATGGCCATGGCGAGATATGTCTTGCCGGGACCGGCAGGTCCAATCCCGAACGTGATCATATTCGCGCTGATCGAATCGAGGTATTCCTTCTGCCCGACCGTCTTCGGCTTTACCGGTCTGCCGGCCATCGTATGTATGACAATATCCTGATCAATCTCGATCATCCGCATCTCCTTCTCTTCCTCAAGCAGTGCGAGAGAATAGGTAATATTCTGCTCACTGATTACATTGCCGCGGAGAGAAAGCTGCAGAAGCATCAAAAACAGCTTCCGGGCTCTTTCGACCGCAGGTGGATTTCCGACAATTTTCACGGTTCCGTCACGCGGAATGACACTGACATGAAGACCGCGCTCAATCATCTTCAGATGGCAGTCAAACTGTCCGAATATGTTCCGTTCATGTTCCGTCGGCAGATCGACGAGCCCCACTGCACTTTGACTCATATGACGCCTTTCCTTTAATGGCAGTATGCCGGTTCTTACAAATTGAACCGGTTTCATACAGGTTAGTGATAAGATACCATATCCGATTTAAAAAAACAAACACCGGCAACGATTCGGTATTCCTCCGTATTCCTCACAGATCGGGACGCAGCGTATCCCATATCTGCGGGCGGTCTGAGAAGCTGCGTCTCAGCCCTGTCATTTACTTATGATACGGTTCATGACTGCAGATCCGAAAAGCTCTGTAAATCTGTTCAAGCAGGATCACCCGCATAAGCTGATGCGGAAATGTAAAATCCGAAAAACTCAGTGTTTCGTCCGCTCTCGATAAAACCGCATCGGACAGTCCCAGACTTCCCCCGATCACAAATACAAGAGAGCTTTTCCCCCGCGTCATAAGGGAGTCGATGTGTCCCGCAAAATCTTCCGAAGAAAAGCGCTTTCCGTTAATAGCCAGCGCAATCACATAATCCGTGTCACGAATCACGTGAAGAAGCCGCGTTCCCTCCCGTGAAAGGACGGCTTCTCTTTCTGAGGCAGACGGCATATCCGGTGTTTTTTCGTCCGCCACTTCCGTTATCTCCAATTTCGCGTAACGCGTAAGACGTTTGCAGTATTCACCGACGGCATCCCGAAAGAACGCCTCTTTCACTTTCCCGACTGCAAGTATCCGGATCTTCATAGGTTCCCTCTCCGCCGCAGGAA
>JAFRMI010000035.1 GCA_017430765.1 Lachnospiraceae bacterium
ATATGGTTCAGCCGGATAATTGGGGTGTGCCCCAATGCATCCAGAATGGTATTGCAAATCATAATAAACCTCTCTATAATTTCTCCCTTGTGTGAGATACCTGCCTATTCTATCATAATGAGCGATGTTTTTACTATAGATTCTTATAACTATTTAGGATACAATGAATAAGGTTTTAACCTCTTATGCGTACAATTTCGTGACTGCAGCTGTGCGGTGGGCAGGAAGACAGGCATGTGCTTTCTGTGCGGCGGCACTTCCGCAGGAGGGGAAATACACGCGGCGGACCGGCCGGCGCGCGCGGGGGAGTTTTCTTCTTACCCTGCGCGGCGCGGCATCAATACGGGACGCTCGCGGGAAAAACGGGAGAAGTGAGGAATCATCTTGGCGCACGAGAAATTCGATTATCAATGGACAGATCATCTGGAATACCCTGAGAAGACGATGTACCGGATGATTGCGGATATCACGGAACAACACCCCGGTGCTGTCGCCTATGAGTTTTACAACCGGAATACGACCTTCAGACAGTTTCTTGACAAAATAAACCTTGCGGCGGACGCTTTCCTGGATGCGGGAATCCGATCGGGAGATGTCGTGACAATCTGTATGCCGAACATCCCGCAGGCACTCATTGCTTTTTATGCGCTTGACCGGATCGGAGGGATCGCATGCATGATTCACCCGCTTTCCGCGAAAAACGAGATCTCCTTCTATCTGAACGATACGGGAAGCGGAATGATCCTCGTACCGGATCTTTTTTGTGAGAAAGTGGAGGAATCCCTGCCTGAGGTGGACCATCCGGTGAGGGTCATCGTCGTGAGAATGCAGGATGAACTGCCGTTTTATCTGAAAGCGCCGTATACGGCTTTTAAGGGAAGGTCTTTCCTGAAATATCCGAACAGCGATCACGCGGAGACGTGGTCTTCTTTTCTCCGGCGCGGGAAGAAGAAAAAGGCGGGGGTGACGGAGGCTGCATTTGACAAAACACGCACATCGGTTCTTCTCTACAGCGGCGGTACGAGCGGAAAACCGAAAGGAATCTGCCTGTCCGATCTCAATATGAATGCGCTTGCTCTGCAGTGCCGGTCCAGAATTCCCTATGATTTTGAGCCCGGGATCAGCATGCTGAGCTGTATGCCTGTTTTTCACGGCTTTGGTCTTGGGGTCAATATCCACACGGTTCTGGTATACGGCGCGAAGTGTATTTTGATGCCGAACTTCAATATTAAGACCTATGCGGACATGCTGCTGAAAAAGAAGCCCAACTTCATCGCCGGTGTGCCGACGATTTTTGAGGCCCTTCTCCATATGCCGCAGATGGAGGGGAAGAAATTAGACTTTCTTCTGGGAATGTTCTGCGGAGGAGATTCTCTTTCAGTCGAGCTGAAGAAGAAGGTGGATGCTTTTCTGAAGGAGCACGGGGCGGGGATTCAGATTCAGGAGGGATACGGCCTCACGGAATGCGTGACAGCCAGCTGTCTGACGCCCCATGACCGCTACAAGGAGAACAGCATAGGACTGCCGTTTCCGGATACGCTGTACGCGATCGTAAAGCCCGGTACGGATGATGTCGTCCCGGCAGGAGAGGAGGGCGAGATTATTCTGAGCGGACCGACCGTCATGCTGCGCTATCTGAATAATCCGGAGGAAACCGCGAATACGCTGCGGGAGATCAACGGACGGACCTGGCTGTACAGCGGGGATCTGGGCAAAATGGATGAAGAGGGGTTTGTCTTCTTCCGCCAGCGGATCAAGAGAATGATCGTGACGAACGGTTACAATGTGTATCCCGGCATTCTGGAAAATGTCATAGACAGCTGCCCCGAAGTCTCTTACAGCTGTGTCATCGGTGTTAAGGACGCAAGGAGGGGACAGCGCGTGCGCGCCTATGTGGTACTTCGGGACGGGTATGCCCCGTCGGAGGAGATGAAAGAGAGAATCCTCGGCGTGATGCGCCAGCACATTGCCGGATATGCGATACCGAAGGAAATCCTGTTCCGCGACGGGCTGCCGAAGACGCTGGTCGGAAAGGTCTTCTACAGGAAGCTTGAAGAGGAAGCGGATGCGGAGTCAGATACAGGGGTGTCACGTACGTAAGAAGAAATAGGACGCCCCGGAGCTGACAGCACGGGAAAGGAGCCGCAGTACAGAAGTTCTGCGGCATATACATAAATCCGGGAGGGCAGAGATTCATCTCGCTTATTTTGGATGCAAAGGAGAGGGAAGATGGCAGACAGCAGCAAAAAAAAGAGAAGACGCGGGGACAGAAGAGACGGAAAACTGGCAAAGGGAGTGCCCGGCCTGCAGACCGTTATGGCAACTCTGATGCCGAACAGGACGGACCGGGAGGTTTACCTGCACGATACCATTGACTGTACGGAAATTCTGAAATTCATCGCTGAGAAAAATGAGGACCATCCGGACTATAAGACCACGCTGTTTCACTGCGCTGTTGTGGCGCTCGCCCGCATGGTGTATGAGCGTCCGCTCATGAATCGCTTTGTGCAGGGCGGAAGAATCTACGAAAGAGACGAGATATCCATCGCATTCGTGGCCAAACGCCGGTTCAGCGATCACGCGGAAGAAGCACTGATGTTTTATGTCCCGAAGCTGACGGATTCGATCGACGAGGTCTCGAAGAAAATTGTCGGGGATGTCAGGGAGACCAGAAAGTCGGAGCATTCTACGGGCGGTGTCGATGAGCTGCTGGATAAGGTCGCTTCTCTTCCCAGACCTCTTCCCTGGTGCATCACGTATGCAGCCCGGGTGATGGATTACTGGGGAGTCAACCCGAGCTTCCTCACAGACGGAGACCCAAACTATTCGACCCTGTTTCTCAGCAATCTGGGAAGTATCAAATGCCCTGCGGTTTACCATCACCTCAACAATTACGGCACGAACAGCATCATGATCACAATTGGAGAGATCCATAAAGAGGAGATCCTGATGCCGGACGGGACGAAAGAGATCCGTGACGTTGTGGATGTCGGAGCGACGCTGGATGAGATCATAGCGGATGGATTTTATTTCGCGAAGAGCCTGAAGCTGCTGAAGTATATATTCGCCAACCCGGAGATTCTGAACCGCCCGATCAGTCTCGCGAGCGGGTTTGACTACAAATAAAGCGGGCAGAGGTCCCGTCTGTTTCAGAGAGGAAAACATACATGATAAGTCAGATGCTTATTGACGCCAGACGCTTCGAAGCGGAGGCGGGAAACCGGATCGTCCCGGAAGAACGGCCGGGTTACCATCTTTCTCCACTGTCCGGGTGGATGAATGATCCCAACGGATTTTGCTGTATTGGCGGCGTTTACCATATGTTTTATCAGTACTATCCCTATGCTTCCCGATGGGATGCCATGCATTGGGGACATGCGGTGAGCCGGGATCTTCTGCACTGGGAGTACCTTCCCTGCGCACTGGCTCCGGACCGCTTTTACGACCAGGACGGCGTATTCTCCGGCAGTGCGATCGATCTTCCGGACGGGAGAATGCTGCTCATGTATACGGGGGTCCGCAGGGAACAGACGGACGGCCGGATGATCCGTGAATCGCAGACACAGTGCCTGGCGATCGGGAACGGGACGGATTTTGAAAAATACGAAGGCAATCCGGTCATTGCCGAGAATCATCTTCCTGCCCATGCGTCCCGTGCGGATTTCCGCGATCCGAAGATCCTAAGGGACAAGGACGGAACATACTTCTGCCTTACCGGGAACCGGACGGATACGGGGGACGGACAGATCCTGCTTTTCAGAAGCGATGACGCATTTCACTGGAGATTCGAAAAGACGCTTGTATCCAACCGTCAGCGTTTCGGACGGATGTGGGAGTGTCCCGACTTCTTCCAACTTGACGGAAAATGGGTTCTCATCACCAGCCCGCAGGATATGCTGCCCCAGGGGTTCGAGTATCAGGGCGGCAACGGGACGCTCTGCCTCATCGGAGACTACGATAAGGCGACGGAGACGTTCAGCGAGGAATCTGACCAGGCCATCGATTACGGAATCGATTTCTATGCCCCGCAGACGGTTCTTACGCCCGACGGGAGACGGGTGATGGTCGGATGGATGCAGAACTGGGACGCCTGCGCGATCCGGGAGCCCGAAGCGCCGTGGGCCGGACAGATGAGTGTTCCGCGGGAAATCTCTATCCGGGACGGAAGACTTTATCAGACACCGATCCGTGAGCTGGAATCTCTTCGCCAGGGCAAAGTGGAGTACCGGGGAGTGGAAGTCGGCAAGGAGAAACTCTACCTTGACGGAGTCAACGGACGCATGGTGGACATGGAGATCCGTGTCCGGCCTAAGGATCCGGAAAAGTCTTACTCCAAATTTGTGATTCGCGTAGCTGAGGAGGGAGATATCTTTACGTCTATCCGGTTCCGGCCGCACGAGTCCACCCTGAAGATTAACAGGGAATTCTCAGGAACGAGAAGGGCGATCCTGCACCAGAGGAGCTGTCTGGTGGAAGACGCCTCTGATGAACTGCGGATCCGCGTCCTCCTTGACCGCTTCAGCTGCGAGGTGTTTATTGACGGCGGAAGAAAAGTCATGACGTCGACGTTCTTTACGGATCATTCCGCACAGAAGATTTCCTTCCGGGCAGACGGAGAGGTTCTGCTGGACGTGACCAAATATGAGATACGGCTTTAAAGGGACAGACAGCTCGGGGGGACGCGATAGGCGTCCCCCCGGTTTTTTGATCCGATATTCCTTTTTATAACAATAACATGCCGGAAATGCACACTGCCGGCCCGGTGTGCTTTATCCCGGAGGTGAAACCAGTGTATCCAGAATCTCCCGTCTTGTCGGGTGGTCATTCGGGAATGCGAGCGTGTGCACGGGCTCATTGATGTCCTCGAGGTAGTGGGCGTCGGAGTCTGAGATGATCCGGCAGTGCTCAAGATAAGGATTCGCTTTCAGCAGCTCATGCAGTTTGTTCAGGTTTTTAACCTCGGCACATGTAAAGCGAGAGCCGGGAGGAACCTGTCCCAGATTGCTGATGAGAGAGGTCGTGCTCTTGTCGAGGTGGGCGGGGATCATAATACCGTTAAAGGAACTGACGATATCATATACGTCGTCAAAAGGGATGGATGTGGCATTGATCAGAAGGAATTCCTCTTCCCCGACCGGCTCATCCATCTCATTCATGATAACCTGCTCTCCGAAAACCTTGACCTTGTTGCGGATCTTGAGCAGCCTCTCGTAGACATACCGGTCGAATGCCAGCGCATCCTCTGCCTCGGCGAAGAGGCAGACGACATGTACTTCTTCCTGCGTCGTGAGTTCCATGCCGGGCAGCACAATCAGGCCGTACTGTTCGGCGGCCTTCATGAGAGCCGGCGCGTTTCTCGCGGTATTGTGATCCGTAAGGGCAATGATATTCAGCTCTTTAATCATCGCCATGCCGGCTATGTTGTTCGGCGTCATATCCATATCCCCGCACGGGGAGAGGCAGGAGTGGATATGAAGATCGTATGACAATTCCATAGAAATAATCCCTGTTTAAGCTTCCTGCAGCAGTTCGTGGACCATAAGAGCAGCCGCGAAGATCGGTTTTTCCGTGCGGAAGATGGTAAATCCTTCGTCTTTCGCTTTGGCAAGACCCGTCTCATCCATGCGGGCGCCCTCAGCCAGAATGATGCAGGCCATGTCCGTGAGCGTCATAACTGCCAGCGTGTTGATATTGCCCATGACTGTGACCCATGCGGCGCCCTCGACGCCTCTTCCCATGGCGATACTGAGGAGGTCGCAGCAGAATACGCCGGAGATCTCTTTCTCCGGTTCGTCACCGGCGTAAACGACTTCAAAAAGACCCTTGTCTATCAGATTCTGAATCGTCATATTGTATTACTCCTTTTCATCATGCTCAAAGTGCATATGAAGATCGCCAATGACCCCTTCCGCGACAGAGCGGATATAGTCCATCAGGATATAGATACAGTCCGTTTCTTTTGCTTCTCCGCGGACAATATCCTCAGCCAGGGCGCGGCATGTGGGCGCGCCGCAGGAGCCGCAGTCGATCCCGGGGAAATGTTCTGCTATATTCTGCGCATCGGACATCTTCTTGATGTTTTCCCGATAGTTGTTTCCCAGAAGCATACCCGGCTGGTATTCGACCTCCTCTGTCCACATGCCGATTCCTTCGGGAACAGACGGAGGGTTTGAGACAGGAAGGTACTTTTTTATTGCCTGCATTCTGGTTTTTGCGATGTACGGATTCTCAACGGTGAGAACGCCTCCTACACATCCGCCGGGGCAGGAATCGAGCTCCACAAACTGGAGACCCTGAAACTTCTGATCTTCCAGGTCGTTGAGGACGCTGATGCAGTTTTCGATTCCGTCGGCGGCGAGGTAGGATTCACTCAGAAGACCGGCTGCTTCTCCGCCGGTGACGCCCCATCCGATTCCGATCCGGCCGGCTTCGGCCAGATCCATGGGCTTATTAACAGCTTCCTTCATGAGAGGAAGAAGTCTTACATACACGTCTTTAATGGCAATCGTTACATCGATATCCGTCTTTTTTACGCCCACCGGCTGCCGGCACATCGTGACTTTGGCAGGGCATGGGGAGATGAAGAATACGCCGATTTTTTCGGATGGAAGACCGGTTTCCTCCATCGCGAGACGTCTTGCGAGAGTCGCTGCCAGTTCGACCGGAGGCTGAATGGGCAGCATGTGATCAATGAGAGATGGATAATTTGTATAGATCAGCTTTACGATAGCCGGACAGGCGGTCGAGATGATCGGCCACTGTTCGGGATGCGCCGCCACATACTCACGTGACATGGCGGATACGGCTTCTGCGGCGAGTCCCACTTCAAAGACTTTATCGAAACCCATCATATGAAGAGCGGTGAGGATGATGTTGACATCTTCCAGATGATGGAACTGTCCGTACATGGAAGGAGCAGGAAGGGCGATTTTGTATTCAAATTCATCCATTCTGCTGATTGGATCGTAAACCGGTATTTTTGCGTGGTGCTCGCATATACGCACACATTCCCCGCAGTCAATACAGCGCTCGTGCAAAATCTGCGCCTTATTGTTCCGGACACGAATCGCCTTCGTGGGACATCTCTTAATACAGTTGGTACAGCCGACACATTGTTCACGGTCCAGCTGAACAGAATGAGTCGTATTTGATGCCATAAGGTCTCCTTTAACGTATACCAACGGTTGGAATCTTACATATTTACGACCATTGTGACGGTGGTTCCGACACCCAGTTCGGTCTCGACTTCAATGCTGTCCGTATACTTTTTCATATTCGGAAGCCCCATGCCGGCTCCGAAACCGAGATTGCGGACATTCTCCGAAGCGGTAGAGAAGCCGGCGGTCATTGCTTTCTCGACATCCGGAATACCCGGCCCCCGGTCTTTCAGAACCATCTTGATGTTGTCTTCCGAGACAGTCACGGTAATCTGTCCGCCGTACGCGTGGATCACCATATTGATCTCGCCTTCGTAGAGGGCGATGGAAACCCGGCGGACGACGTCCGGAGCGATCCCGATGCGTTTCAGCTTCTTTTTGAGGTCGGTCGAGGCATGTCCGACGCGCGTGAAGTCTTCGCCGTCCACATCGTATTTGAATTCAAGTAAATCGCTCATAGTCCGATCCTCCCCGAAGCCCTGCTGCATAAAGAAGGCCGCATGTTGTAAACATTCTGTGCCCGGTTTTAAGGACGGCAATTCCGGCTTCCTCCGCCAGTTCCAGCATCTCCGGAGTGGGATTCTTGTCCCGCACAAAAATGACGCATTTCATATCGATCATTTCCGCCGTCCGGATCACCTGCGGATTGCAAAGTCCGGTTACAAGGATCGCCTGATCCTTCACAAACGCAAGAACATCACTCATCATATCGGATCCGCACGCGGAGTGAATTTCCTCGTCCAAATATTCCTCTCCCCAAAGGAGCGTTCCGTGCGCCACTTCCATCGCTTCCCGTATTGTCATTCCTGTCCCTTTCTTTCACATGTTCTTGTTAATAGTCATTGTGGATAGACATTGTAATTATAACATAGGGGAATGTTGCCGTCAAAAAACGGCTTCATATTTATTGCTTAAAATATATAAAAATAGTTTTATAAAAAATAGTTTGCAGTAGATGGACGATCATTTCCGATTTCGAAAAAACCCGAAAATATAAAGGAATTTTTACTAAGCGCGCTTTTTGCAAGGCACTTCTCGTTCGTGATTTAATACAAAAATAGTGGCTAGAAATGCTTTGTTTAGAACTCTTCTTATGTTATAATTCAACAAAAGAGTTTTCCGGTGAATCCATCCCCTGTGATTCACTGGATATGATATGCTCTTAAATACTGACACCCGTTGTTCTACACACCATGGCATAAGGAGGTTATATATGTGTGTTAACAGCACAACTACTGGCGTGTCTTTTTCCGGCACACCTGAGCAGAAAGAAAAACTGCTTCAGTTTATCGCCGCGAAGAAAGACGAACCGGGAGCATTGATGCCGATTCTGCAGGAAGCACAGGCGATTTACGGATATCTTCCGATCGAAGTGCAGACGATGATCGCGGAAGAAATGGATGTGCCTCTCGAGAAAATCTACGGAGTCGCCACATTCTACGCTCAGTTTACTCTCAATCCGAAAGGGAAATACCAGATTTCTGTCTGTCTTGGAACGGCATGCTATGTCAAGGGTTCCGGACTTGTATTGGAGGAGATTGAGAAGCAGCTCGGCATCAAGACCGGTGAGTGCACGCCGGACGGAAAGTTCTCTCTTGACGCATGTCGCTGCGTCGGCGCCTGCGGCCTTGCTCCGGTTATGCTGATCAACGAAGATGTGTATGGCCGTATGACACCGGATCAGGTTAAGGGAATTCTTGCGAAGTACGAATAATCGGATCTGCTCGGAGGGGAAAGCCTATGATGCCTGAAATCTCACTCAATGTTCTTGACGTGGCTGAAAACTCTACAAGAGCCGGCGCCAGTCTTGTGACGATAACAGTGGAGGCGAATACTGCATCCGATACGCTCACGGTTGTAATTGCCGATGACGGCTGCGGCATGACGCCGGAGATGGTGGAACAGGTGACAGACCCCTTTTTCACGACCCGCACGACGAGGCGCGTCGGTCTGGGAGTTCCGTTCTTTAAGCTGGCCGCCGAGATGAGCGGAGGACACTTTGACATTCAGTCAAAGGTCGGAGTCGGAACAACTGTGACCGCGGTTTTCGGTCTTTCCAATGTCGACCGGATGCCTCTTGGAGACATAACATCCACAATTCATACACTTGTCACGATGCATGAGGATACTGACTTTCTATACCGGTATACGTATGACGGGGACAGTTTTGAATTGTCTACAGCGGAGATGAAGGAGATTCTGGGTGACGTGTCCTTTCAGGAACCGGAGATATCACAGTATATCCGGGATTTCCTGAAGGAGAATGAGCAGGAAGTAACCAAAGGAAGAAATATTTAAGAAAGGATCAATTTGACATGAAATCGTTAGCAGAACTGAAAGCGATCCGCGATCGTATGCAGGGACAGCTCGGAGTGCGCGAAGAGGGAGGCGAAGACCAGACTCGCGTAGTCGTCGGTATGGCGACATGCGGAATTGCAGCAGGCGCCCGCCCGGTTCTTAATAAGTTCGCAGAACTGGTTCAGGAGCGCGGAATTAAGAATACAATCGTGACCCAGACCGGCTGCATCGGCATCTGCAGATATGAGCCGATCGTTGAGATCTATGAGCCGGGCAAGCCGAAAGTGACCTATGTTCATATGACACCTGAGAAGGCCGAGGAGATCGTCAACCGCCACCTTGTCGGCGGCCAGATCGTAAAAGATTACGTCATCCCGGCAACGATCAGCGTACCTAAGTAAAGAGGAGGAGACAGTATGTATCGTTCACATGTACTGGTATGCGGGGGAACCGGATGTGCCTCTTCAGGCAGCGCCCAGATCCAGGAGGTCTTTAAACAGCAGATCGAAGCTAAGGGCCTCGACAAGGAAGTGGCGGTTGTCCAGACCGGATGTCACGGCCTGTGCGCCCTCGGCCCCATCGTAGTCGTCTATCCCGAAGGCACCTTCTATTCACAGGTCAAGGTGGAAGACGTAGAGGAGATCGTTGCTGAACATCTTCTCAAAGGGCGTATCGTTGAGCGTCTCGTCTACAGAGAAGAAGACGAAGACGCAGGCGGTGTGAAGTCCTACAATGACACGGACTTCGCAAAGAAGCAGCACCGTGTCGCGCTGCGCAACTGCGGTGTTATCAACCCGGAGAATATCGATGAGTATATCGGCACACGCGGATATGAAGCTCTCGGCAAAGTTCTGACCGAGATGACTCCGGATGAGGTTATCGATGTGGTCCTCGCTTCCGGACTTCGCGGAAGAGGCGGCGCCGGATTCCCGACCGGAAGAAAGTGGCAGCTGGCCAGAAACCTTGTCCAGGACGGCGGCCCGAAGTTTGTCTGCTGCAACGCGGACGAGGGCGACCCGGGCGCATTCATGGACAGATCCGTCCTTGAGGGCGATCCTCATGCGGTTCTTGAAGCGATGGCGATCGCCGGATACGCGATCGGCGCCAACCAGGGCTACATCTATGTCCGCGCCGAGTATCCGATCGCCGTTCAGAGACTTGGCATCGCCATTAAGCAGGCCAAGGAGTACGGACTCCTCGGAAAGAATATTTTCGAGACAGGATTTGATTTTGACATCGAGCTTCGTCTCGGCGCCGGCGCTTTCGTCTGCGGTGAAGAGACAGCTCTTATGACATCCATCGAAGGCAAGCGCGGCGAGCCTCGTCCCCGTCCGCCATTCCCGGCTGTTTCCGGACTGTTCCAGCGCCCGACGATCCTCAACAACGTCGAGACATGGGCTAACATTCCGCAGATCATCTTAAACGGCGCGGACTGGTTCGCTTCCATGGGAACCGAGAAGTCCAAGGGAACCAAGGTCTTCGCCCTCGGCGGAAAGATCAACAATACCGGCCTTGTGGAGATCCCGATGGGAACATCTCTCCGCGAGATCGTCGAAGAGATCGGCGGCGGCGTCCCGAACGGCAAGAAGTTCAAGGCTGCCCAGACCGGCGGCCCGTCCGGCGGCTGCATCCCGGCAGAGCATTTCGATGTTCCGGTCGACTATGAGCATCTGGCAGCCCTTGGCTCCATCGTCGGCTCCGGCGGACTGATCGTCATGGACGAGGACAACTGCATGGTCGACATTGCCAAGTTCTTCCTTGAGTTCACGGTTGATGAGTCCTGCGGAAAGTGCACACCGTGCCGCATCGGCACACGCCGTATGTATGAGATCCTTGACCGCATCACGAAGGGCCAGGGTGAACTGGAAGATCTGGATCGTCTTGAAAAGCTTGCCCAGTATATCAAGGACAACGCTCTTTGCGGACTCGGCCAGACGGCTCCGAACCCGATTCTGTCCACACTGAAGTTCTTCCGTGACGAGTATGTCGCTCACGTTGTGGACAAGAAATGTCCTGCAGGTGTCTGTAAGGCTCTTCTTTCCTACTCGATCGATCCCGAGAAGTGCAAGGGCTGCACGCTCTGCGCGAGAAACTGCCCGGCCGGCTGCATCAGCGGCAAGGTCAAGGAACCGCACGTGATTGATCAGAGCAAGTGCCTGAAGTGCGGCGCATGCATGGATAACTGCAAATTTGGCGCGATCAGCAGAGGATAAGAAGGAGGAACAACCATGGCTGATATCAACATCAAGATCAATGGCGTGGATGTCAGTGCGCCGGCGGGTTCCACGATCCTGGAAGCCGCGCGTCTCGCACATATTAAGATCCCGACATTATGCTATTTAAAGGAGATCAATGAGATCGGCGCCTGCCGTATCTGCCTGGTCGAGGTAAAGGGCGCCCGTACACTCGTGGCATCCTGCGTCTATCCGATCTCCGAGGGAATGGAAATCTACACCAATACGCCGAGAGTGATCGAAGCCCGCAAGAAGACTCTGGAGCTGATCCTGTCTGATCATGACAAGGAATGTCTCTCCTGCGTCAGATCCGGCCACTGCGAACTGCAGGCACTCTGCAATGAGTACGGTGTAGACAACGCGCACGAGTATGAGGGCGAGATGAACAAGTTCGAGCTTGACACATCTGCACCGCATATGGTTCGTGACAACAACAAATGTATTCTTTGCCGCCGCTGTACCGCCGCCTGCGAGAAGTTCCAGAGTGTCGGCGTTATCGGGGCAAACAACCGCGGATTCAAGACAAGCATCGGATGTGCGTTCGAACTTCCGCTCAATGAAACGTCCTGCGTAGACTGTGGACAGTGCATCAATGTCTGCCCGGTCGGCGCCCTTTATGAGAAGGATTCTACGGCGGATGTATTTGCCGCGATCAATGATCCGACCAAGACCGTGTTCGTGCAGACAGCCCCGGCCGTCCGTGCGGCTCTCGGCGAGGAATTCGGCTATCCGATCGGCACGCCGGTAGAGGGCAAGATGGCAGCTGCGCTGCATCGCCTCGGCTTTGACGGTGTGTATGACACTAACTTCGGTGCGGACCTTACGATCCTCGAAGAGGCGCATGAGTTCCTTGACCGCTTCACAAAGGGCGGCAAGCTCCCGCTGATCACTTCCTGCAGCCCGGGCTGGATTAAGTTCTGCGAACACTACTTCCCGGAGTTCACGGACAATCTGTCCTCCTGCAAGTCCCCGCACCAGATGCAGGGCGCAATGATGAAGTCGTTCCTTGCTGAGAGAAAGGGAATTGATCCGAAGGATATCGTGACCGTCAGCGTTATGCCGTGTGTGGCCAAGAAGTTTGAGTGCAAGAGAGACGATCAGGACGCGACGGGTTATCCGGATGTCGACCACGTCATCACAACACGTGAGCTGGCCCGCATGATCAAGCGCGCAGGCATTCAGTTCACAGAGCTTCCGGATGAGAAGTTCGATGATCCGATGGGTGAGTACGCCGGCGGCGCGGTCATCTTCGGCACATCGGGCGGTGTTATGGAAGCTGCTCTTCGTACCGCTGTTTACTGGATTACGAATGATGACACCAACACACCTGTTGAGTTCAAGGAAGTCCGCGGATTCGAGGGCATCAAGGAAGCAACTTATACAGTCGGTGAAGTGACCGTCAATATCTGCGTAGCATCCGGCCTTGCCAATGCGAGAAAGGTCCTGGAGAGCGTAAGAAGCGGCGAGAAGAAGTATGATTTCATCGAAATCATGGCTTGCCCGGGCGGCTGCATCAACGGCGGCGGCCAGCCGCAGGTTTCCGCGGAAATCCGCAACTTCACGGATTATCGCGCGAAGCGCGCAGCGATCCTCTATGGATATGACGAAGCGGCCGAGAAGAGAAAGTCTCACCAGAATGTCTCCCTCAACAAGATGTATGAGGAATATCTGGGCGAGATCGGCGGAGAGAAGGCACATCACCTGCTCCACACAACCTATGTGAAGAGAGGGCTTTACAAGTAAGCTGCTCTTCTAAGAGCAAGATAAAAGGAAGCTGCAGCAACTGCAGCTTCCTTTTTAATACATTTCATGCTGAAAAGTAAGTAACGGATAACTCTTTGATCCGGGCGCAATTCTAGCGCTCATTCATGGGAGTAAAATCCGTGTGTTCGCCGATATATTTTGTGGCGGGACGCATAATGCGGCCGTCGTAGAGCTTGTTCTCAACATTGTGCGCGACCCACCCCGCGACTCGAGCGATCGCGAACAGCGGTGTGTAGAGCTCTTCCGGGATGCCGAGCATCCGGTAGGCGAAACCGGAATAGAAATCGACATTCGTTGGAAGAATCTTGTGTTTTTTCTCGCCGACCACCTCATGAACAGTCTTCTCAAACAGCTCATAGAAGATATACTGATCTTCTTCGCCCTTCTCCTCCGCCAGCGTTTTGCAGAGATTACGGAGCAGCTCTGCGCGCGGGTCTGTAAGCGTATATACCGCATGGCCGAATCCGTAAATCAGGCCGCTTCTGTCATACATCTTCTTGTTGAGCAGATCCTCCACCACTTTTCTGATCAGCTTCGGATCGTGTGAGAACTTTGTGCGATCAATAACCTCATTCATCATATGTGCCACGGAGATATTGGCTCCTCCGTGCTTGGGGCCCTTCAGGGACCCGATGGAGCCGCAGATTGCGGAGTAGAGGTCCGTTCCGGTGGAACCGATCACGACGTTCGTGAAGGTGGAGTTGTTACCGCCGCCGTGATCCGCGTGGATCACGAGAATCGCATCGAGCAGATTCGCTTCGCGGTTGGAGAAGGTCCCGTCAAGGCGCAGCATGTGGAGAATATTTTCGGCGACCGAGTACTGCTTCTCAGGATAATGGATGATCAGCGAGTCTCTGTTCATGTCATGCCGCTTGGCATGGTAGGAGTAACAGCCAAGAGCCGGGAATTTCGCGATCAGGTTGATTCCTTTGAGGAGCGTGTCATATACATCCGTCGAGTCGGGGTCTTCGTCAAAGTTATATAAAGACAGCGTGAGCATCTGCAGCCGGTTCATGAGATCGACGGATTTTGAACGAAGCACCTCATTTACCAGGAATGTATCCGGCAGATCATATCTGGCGGCGAGACATTCTTTAAATTCCTCGAATTGATCCGCGTTGGGCAGAAAGCCGAACAGCAGAAGGAAACAGGTCTCCTCAAATCCGAAATTGCCCTGCCTGTTCGCTACGATATCCTTGATACTGTAGCCCCTGTAAAGAAGATCGCCTTCACTTGGCTTGATATATCCTTCTTCGCTTTTCTCATAACCGACGACATCGGATACTTTTGTGAGGCCGATGCGAACACCTGTCCCGTCGTCATTCCGCAGGCCCTTTTTGACGTTGTATTCACTGTAAAGCTGATTGGGGATTTCCGTATAGTTGGAAGATTTCCCGAAAAAGCGTGCCAGAAGGTTGTCATCATTGAACTGAACACTCATACGTACACCTGCTCTTCTCAAAATTTCATTTCGTGGAACTTATATAGTTTGGTATTATAGTCAGCACAGCGAGGAGTTGTCAAGCGAACCGTCGGCGCTTTACTATCGTTTTTCTTAGGAGTATACTCTAAGAACCGGCTGTTGAAGGCCTTTCAACAGATCAATATAGCTGCATGGAAAGAATTGGCAATATAGGTCGACGCAAAGATATGGGCATGAAAGGATGATAATGAAGAATAAGAAGATACTATCAGGACGCGTTCTGTATTATATGACAGCATTCCTGTTATTCGGTCTCCTCATATCCACGCGCTGTGCGGAGGTATATGCGTCAGAGGACAGCGGAAACGGGAGCGGATCCCTATTGATCGGTGAAGAGGAATTGAGCGTGCAAAGCGGCAGTATTTCCAGCAAAAAGAAGATTCTTTATAACGGGCAGGATTATTCGAGAATCTTTGACTACTCTTATTATGCGGAGAAATACCCCGCTGTGAAGAAGAAGTGCGGGTCGAGCAGGAAGAAGCTGCTCCGGGATTTCGTGAAGAACGGGATGAAGAAAGGTAGGCAGGGAATCGCTTCATTTGACGTTGTTTCCTATATATATGGTAATCCGGATCTGAGGAAGAAGTATAAAAACAATCTGGAAAAATACTATCTGCACTACCAGAATAAGGGATATGCGGAGAAAAAGAGGGCGAAGACGGCCCTGGGAATTAAGAAAATGCGGCACCCCGTGACCGTATATAAAGGAATTGATTACGCCCCGGTGTATGACTACTCTTATTACATTAAGAAGAATCCCCGGCTTCGGAAGAAGTACAGGTACAGGGATGCGGCGGTTCTGCGGTACTTTGTGAAGAATGATTATCCAGGGAATGTCAAAGCCAAACGGAAAGTGACAGATAAAGACAGATCCGCTGTCCTTAAGCAGCTGATCGCAAGGGATCTTCCCAGGACAGAGACGGCGAAGAAGGCGGATCAGATCATTGTGGTGGTCGATCATGAGCTTTCCCTGTGGCAGAAGAATGCGGACGGTTCGTTCAGGAGAAGACTTCACGCCTATTGCGGATACGGGAAGAACGGAATGTCGTCCAACCGGCATGCGGGGGACATGACGACGCCGATCGGATCCTTTCCCATTCTGCATGCGTTCGGAACGGCGAAGGATGCTGTGACGGACATGACATGGAAACAGATAACGAAGTATTCCTATTGGTCCTCCGAGAGGGATTCCACATACAATACGTGGGTGGAGAGCGCATCCGGGATCAGCGGGGAACATCTGATTAACTATTACCAGTACGTATATGCCATGGCGATCGGGTTTAACCGGGATCCGGTCGTTCTCGGACGGGGATCCGCGATCTTCCTGCACTGCAAAAGCTATGACCGATGGTACACGGCCGGATGCGTGAGCGTAAAAAACAATGTGATGAAAAAACTTCTGAAATACTGCAAAGACGGGACCTATATCCTGATTGTCCCGGAGGAGGAGCGGATCGCGGAGTTTTGATCCCGCGCCAGGTCCTGCGTGCGAGACAGGAATTTTCTTCTGCTTTTTTATTAGAATGACTTGACATTGAGAAAAGTATGCCCGTATAATAGCTAGGTGCGACATTCCCGGTCGTATGTATTTTTGCGCATTTAACCGGCCTGCCCCGGTTCGGTGAGTGCGGTGGCCGCGGCGGATGAGTGGACATCCGGAAAGCGGATCTGAGAGTATATTCAGCATTGTTATTTCAGGAGGAATTCAATGGGTACATTTATGGCTAAGGCGGAAGACGTCGAGCGTAAGTGGTACGTCATCGATGCAACGGGACTTCCGCTTGGACGTCTGGCATCCGAGACCGCTAAGATCTTAAAGGGCAAGAATAAGCCTATCTATACACCGCATGTTGATACCGGCGACTATGTGATCATCGTGAACGCTGAGAAGGTCGCTTTTTCCGGCCAGAAGCTGGATCAGAAGATTTATTTCCGTCATTCTGAGTATGTCGGCGGCGCAAAGTACACAAAGCTCCGTGACATGATTGCCAAAAAGCCGGAATTCGTAGTTGAGCACGCTGTCCGCGGAATGATCCCGCACGGCGCCCTCGGCGATAAGATGTTCAAGAAGCTTCATGTTTATGCAGGGCCGGAGCATCCGCACGCAGCGCAGAAGCCGGAAGAGCTCACGCTGAAATTCTGATAGGAGGGTACGAAGTTGGCAAGCGAAAGATATTACGGTACAGGTAGAAGAAAAAGCTCTGTCGCCAGAGTATACCTCACAGAGGGAACCGGCAAGATCACGGTCAACAAGCGTGACATTGACGATTACTTCGGCATGGAGACATTGAAGATGATCGTTCGTCAGCCGTTCGGCGTGACGAATACGAATGAGAAGTGGGACGTCATGGTCTTTGTACATGGCGGCGGATATACAGGACAGGCGGGTGCGATCCGCCACGGCATCTCCCGCGCGATGGTGAAAGCCGATGCGGAGTACCGTCCTTCTCTTAAGGCAGCGGGTTTTCTGACAAGAGACCCGAGAATGAAAGAGAGAAAGAAGTACGGTCTCAAAGGCGCGAGACGTGCACCGCAGTTCAGCAAGCGCTGATCTCAAGTCAAAGTCACTCAGAAAAGCCCGGAAATTCAACGTTTCCGGGCTTTTTTCATGCGTGCAGCTTTTTGATTTGTTTTCGTAAATTCTGTCGTAATGCGAATGTCCGCCTTTCCGACGGTGCCGTTGATCTGATCGTCTTAACCGAAACAGCTGGCTTATATTCTCCTCTTGATTTATTCCGCGTCTGGGAAGGCCGGATGCAACGGATGCCGAGGTAGAGGAAGCCGCAAAGCAGTCCGGATGCCACGACTTCATAATGAGCCTTGAGAACGGCTATGATACACTGGTGGGTTCTTCAGGCGGACATCTCTCAGGCGGCGAACGGCAGCGCATTTCCATTGCCCGGGCCATGATGAAGAACGCTCCCGTGATATTCCTGGATGAAGCTACAGCTAATGTGGACCCGGAGAATGAAAATGAGCTGATGCAGGCCATTCAGGCGCTGACGGCGGAAAAGACCGTCATAATGATCGCCCACAGGCTGAAAACGGTGGAGCATGCGGATCAGATTCTGGTGATTGATCGCGGAAAGATCGTTCAGCAGGGTACCCACGCGGAACTGATGGAGCAGGACGGCATCTATAAGAGCTTTATCAGCGAGCGCCGTGAGGCTGCAAGCTGGAAGGTCAGAGGATAATAACGTACCAAAACACAGGAGGAATTATACGATACGGCTCTTAAGGCCGGAACGGTTTTCCAGAATCCGCGCAGTCAGTTTTATAACGCAGACACGGCTGTTGAACTTACATTCGGCTGCGAAAACAGGGGTCTTCCCGAAGAACAGATCTATAAGCGTATTGATGATACGGTGGTTACGCACTTTTCGATCGAAAAGCTCATGGATCGGAAATATCTTCCATCTTTCGGACGGTGAAAAGAAAAATATCGTCTACCTTGTTTCTCGAAAGTGACGAACCGCTGACGCTTAAAGACTTCAGATTGACTTATAGCGGTGTAAAAGAACCGGTCGTCAACATATCGGATCTTACCCTTGCGGCAGGAGAGATCACAGCAATCACCGAAGCAAACATAACTTATCAACCATGTCTGCAGGCTTAGGCTTGCGGACATTTCATATTCAGTTCAATCTGAGATGAAGTTCATTTCAAACTCACGATCCGGAAGGCTTGGGAACGATGAGACGGACCTCATCAGCGTTAGATTCACGTTGACAATAATGATTATAGCGCATACTGAGCGTATCTGCACAAAAGAGGTTAAGCCGCGCATGAAAATCGGACGCTTTACTAACCTGTCAATATGGAATACAATAGTTTCCTCACAATTCGAGGAGCGAATAAAAAGAGATGCAAAAAAGAAGTAAATTTCGATGGATCGCGGCTGTCATTATCGCTGTACTGGTCTCATACCTGCGGGTGACTGGGTATCTGCCGGAGAGCACGCAGGAAACTGCCCATGAGGACCAAACTGCCACGGAGAGCGCAAGTGAGGACTGCAGCGTTTCGGCCAGAGATGGATTTTGCCGGACGACCTATGAGGTTTTCGTCTACTCTTTCTGTGACAGCAACGGAGATGGGATCGGAGATCTTCCGGGACTTCTCTCCAGGCTGGACTATATTAATGACGGCAGCCCGGCGGGCGGTGAGGACCTTGGGATGACAGGTCTTTGGCTTATGCCGGTCTTTCCTTCGAATACTTATCACAAATATGATGTGACGGATTTTGTCGGGATTGATCCGTCGTACGGGACGATGGAGGATATGGATGCGCTCATCGCGGTCTGCCACGATAGGGGGATGACAGTGATTCTGGATCTTCCGGTGAACCACACTTCGACGGCGCATCCCTGGTTTCAGGAGGCTGCCCGGTATTTGAGGTCGCTCCCGTCAGGCCGGGAAGCGGTGAAGGAGGAGTGCCCTTATGTGTGGTACTATCAGTTCGCGAGAGAGAAATACGACGGTTACGTCCCTCTGCCGGATTCCGAATGGTATTACGAGGCGAGATTCTGGTCGGAGATGCCGGATCTGAACCTGACGACTCCGGAGGTTCGGCAGGAACTGAAGAACGTAATTGATTTCTGGCTTGACCGGGGAGTGGATGGGTTCCGGCTGGATGCGGTGACATCTTATTATACGGATAACCCCGAAGCGGGGATCGAGTTTACGAAGTGGCTGACAGAGACGGTCAAAGAGAAAAAGCCGTCCGCCTACATTGTCGGAGAAGCATGGGCCGACCAGAACACGTACGCGCAATACTATAGGAGCGGGATCGACTCTCTGTTTGATTTCGCGTTTGCCGGCCGCGACGGAATCATCTCGCGGACAGTGAACAGAACGGGAGATCTTCGATCTTTTGTCGAGGCTATGGTGAAGGAGGAGGAATTGTATGCGTCCATGAATCCGTCTTATGTCAATGCGCCGTTCTACACAAACCATGACATGGACAGAGGCGCCGAATACTACATGGATGATCGTTTGGCCAGAATAAAGATGGCGGAGGCACTGAATCTGCTGATGACGGGAAATGTGTTTATTTACTACGGCGAAGAGATTGGGATGAAAGGCGCCGGCCCGGATGAGAATCGGCGTGCCCCCATGTACTGGAGCGGGGATCCGAGTGCGGCCGGGATGTGTGCCGGCCCGCCCGGTCTTGGAGAGATCCGGATGGAGTATGGCTCATTGGAGGAGCAGATAAGTGATCCGGACTCAATCTTTAACTATATCCGGGAAGCTGTGAAAATCCGGGAGAGTCTTCCTGCGATCGCAAGAGGCAGGACAGTGCGGATTCCGGAACTGGAGGAAGAGCGTTTTTGCGGTTTTCTCAGGACTTATTCCTCAAACAACGGGGAAGAGGATGTTCTGGTTCTGATCAATAACGGCGACACGGCAGTGATGCGCCGTCTGCCGGATTCAGTGGCGGAATACAGTGATTTGTGCGCTGCTCTGTATACCGGCGATCGGAATTCACAGGTGACCGGCAGAGAAATCACAGTGCCGGCTGGTGGGATTCTCTTTCTTCAAAAGCTGCGGCATCAGGGGGACGGTTCCTCTGACACACTGCCTCGCTGAAAAAGTGTCAGAGGAACCGTCCCCTTACCACACCGGGCACACGATCGTCGTGTCGGAGCATCGGCTGTACTATCTGATTATCTGTCGACTGGCAGACAGACCTTCTTTTTATGTTTATGGTGGGAATAGGGATGACTGCGTCCTCACAGGTGTACAAAGCCGGAATGAACCGAATTGGAAACTTGAATCCTCTTTTCGCCCGCCTGTCATTTGTGTATAATGATGCTTTAGACAAATCGAGGAAAGGACTGACTTTAATTATGAAGTATGATTTTACTTCTATCATGGACCGACGCGGGAAGGACGCGATCGCGATCGACGAAGTGGGGCTGGAGAACGGGTTCGCTCCCGGCGCGCCGAAAGAAGGCTTTGACATCATTCCCATGTGGGTCGCGGACATGAATTTCCCGACATGCCCCTCTGTCCTGTCAGCAATGCGGGAGCGTCTCTCACATCCGGCGTTCGGCTATTTCAGGACGAGACCGGAATACTTCGACGGAATAATCACGTGGCAGAAAGAGCGGAACGGTGTTGCGGACCTTACAGCTGACTGCATTGGTTACGAGAACGGCGTCCTAGGCGGCGTAGCGTCTGTTCTGCGGGCATTTGCGTCTCCGGGAGATAAAATCCTGGTCCACAGTCCCGCCTATATCGGGTTCACCGGAACGATCAGGAATGCCGGTTACCACATCGTGTACAGCGAACTGAAACGAGATGCGGACGGCGTATGGCGGATGGATTACGAAGACATGGAGAAGAAAATCAGGGAAAATGGCATCCATCTGGCTGTATTTTGCAATCCGCACAATCCGTGCGGACGTGTATGGCGGGAAGAGGAGATGGAACGGGCCCTCGACATTTACCGGAGAAATGACTGCATTGTGATCAGCGATGAGATCTGGTCCGATATCATTCTGGAAGGGCACCGTCACATTCCGCTCCACGCCGTAAACGAGGACGCGAAAAAACGGGTGATCTCTTTCTACGCGCCGAGCAAGACGTTCTCTTTAGCGGGACTGATCGGAAGCTACCATATTATCTATGACAGATATCTTCGTGACAGAGTGCGGTCTGCAGCATCCAAGAACCATTATAATGACATCAATGTTCTCTCCATGTATGCGCTGATCGGCGCCTATACACAGGAGGGCATGGACTGGGTCGATGAGCTGTGCGAGGTGCTCACCGGAAATGTCACCTACGCGTATGAGCATATAAAGACGCATTACGAAGGAATTGATTTGTTTAAACCCGAGGGTACGTACATGCTGTTCCTTGACTGCGCGGACTGGTGCGAAAAACAGGGACAGCCGCTGGACGCGCTGCTGAAAGCGGGATGGGATGTCGGTGTCGCCTGGCAGGACGGACGGCCCTTCCTCGGGAATCATTCGATCCGGGTTAATCTGGCCTCTCCCCGCACGAGAATCGAAGAGGCATTCGGACGTCTGGATCAATATGTTTTTCATATCTGACAGATGGGCCGGTACAGGGTGCCGGGAGAGAACACAGCTTTCAAGGAGTGGGAGAACATAAGAATGACCGCCGTTTATGCGCAGATACCGCGGCGGAAGGCGGACCTTCGCCCAACAGGAGAATTGGGTGATCTTACCGGCTGTAAACGGCCGCAATAATGGGGGGAAATTAATGGATACAGCGACTGCGATGGTTTCTGTGGCAATTGAAGGGAAGCAGATCGGACTTGTGAGATACCCGGCGTTTGAGACGGCAGGACGGGTCCGCGCGGCTTTCACGACCAAGCGGGGCGGTGTCAGCACCGGCCCCTATGCGGAACTTAACCTCGGCTGGTCTACGGGGGATGACCCGGCGCGCATCCGGGAAAATTATCGCCTTGCCGCGCTCGCTTTCGGGTCAGATTTCTCAAAAATGGTTCTCACCCAGCAGACCCACACCACTAATGTCATGGTGGTTGCCGGTGCGGATGCCGGCCGCGGCACCGTCCGGGACAGAGGATACATGGACATCGACGGCGCCGTGACCGATGAGCCGGGCATTGTCCTTGTCACGCACCACGCGGACTGCACGCCGCTCTACTTCTCTGACCCGGAACATCACGCCATCGGCCTTGCCCATTCCGGATGGAAAGGCACGGTGGGCCGCATCGGCGCGGAAGTCCTCCGCGTGATGCATGAAACATACGGCACGGACCCCGGCAGCGTCTTCGCCGCCATAGGCCCGACGATCGGTATCGACCGCTACGAGATCGGTCCGGAAGTAGGAGAGCAGTTCGAAAGAGCGTTCGGAAAAAATACCCTCCGCAGCCGCAGAATCATGCGGCCGGGGAGGGGCGATCGTCTGATGCTCGGCCTTATGGAGGCCAATCTCCTGGTTATGGAGGAGGCCGGAATCAGACGGGATCATATTTCTTTAGCAAATATCTGTACGTATGACAATTCGGATCTGTTCTATTCCCACCGAAAAGCCGCCGGCGGCCCGCGCGGCACATGCGCCGCGCTGCTGACCTTAGCCGACGGCTGATCAGAATCTTTTTTAAGCCCGGGGACGGTTTTACGCCGTCAGATTTTCATTTCTCGTTCCGAAAACCACCGTCACCGTTCCCGACGCGTATCCGTTTCCGAATGCGCCTTCCGCTTCTCTTGTGATGTCCACATCCGCTCGGTCACCCGCGTGATACCGGCGGATCGCTGCCTGCAGTTCTTCCGTGGAAGCGATCTTTGTCCCACCGATGGAGGTAATGATATCCCCCGCCTTAATTCCGGCCGCATCCGCGGAGGATCCCTGCTCCACGTCCCTTACATAGACGCCCGTCGGGATATGATACGTCTCCGCGAGCTCATTCGTGATGGTCGTACAGGAGATGCCAAGATAAGCGTCCCCGTCTCCTTCCTCAACTGCGGAAGAATCCTGTGTGTCCTCTGTGAGATGCGTTCCGTTTGCCAGATCCGTCAGGATCGGTTCCGCGTAGTCGATGGGGATGGCGTAACCCATTCCCTCCACGGCTTCATCCGCGTACTTGGCGGAATTAATGCCGATGAGCTGGCCCTTCATATTAAGAAGTGCGCCTCCGGAGTTTCCGGGGTTGATCGATGCGTCTGTCTGAATCATACCGGCCGTTGTGCCTGTCTCGCCGGTCATCTCATCCTGCGTTTCGATTGGGCGGTTGAGTGCGCTGACAATTCCCGTGGACACGGACTGCCCGTAACCGAGGGCGTTGCCGATGGCGACGACCGATTCGCCAACGGAAAGCTCCGAGGAGGAGCCGACGGGACTAATTTTGAGAGCACTTTCGGTTTCGTCGGAAATATCTGCTTTTTTGACGGAGATCACGGCAAGATCATTCTGTACATCCGTTCCGACAATCGCTGCTTCGGCGGCCGTCTCGTCGACGAACGCGACGGACAGATCCCGGGCTCCGCTCACCACATGTGCATTGGTGGCGATCAGAATCTGATCATCTGTTTCCGCGATAATGATGCCGGTACCCATGCTGACGCTTTCGATGCCCTGATCGCCGTTCCCGCCGCCAAAGCCGCCGAATCCGCCGAATCCGCCCTGCCCTCCAAAATAGTCTTCAAGGGACTGGACAGATGTATTTGTGATCGCGACCATCGCCGGCATGGAAGAGGCGGCGACATCTTTGACACTCATATCTTCGGTGTTGTTTTCAGTCGTTGATCCGAGAACCGTCTGTTCGACACTTCCGGGTTCTTTTTCATCGTCCCGGTCTTTCAGCGCCGTCTTTGCTGCGGCAGGCGCCTGTTCCGTTTCCTCCGTCACGCCGGCCATCCGGATGCCCGGACTCCATTCCTCATAGGTGACAGCTCCTGCGCCGAGAATACCGACTGCAGCCGCGAGCGACGCACACAGAGCAAAACTTCTCCATTTCTTCATGACAAATGCCTCCTTTTATGATTCGGCACGGCTGATGCCGGCCGGTAACTGATCATCGTTTACTCATTATGCTCGAAAAAAAGTATGAAGGTTTTGTGACACATTTTTGAAGATTTGAGGAAGTAAGTTTGTGGTTTTTGTGACAGAGGAATTAAGGATTGCAGTGAGATGAGGCATGGTGTATGATAGCAAAAATGTGACAGTTTATCAAAACCTGTGCGTTGGCTGCGTGGGAAAATGCATCCATCCGGTGATTCCGGCAGCGCAGGACCGCTTAAGAAGAGATCTGTCCGAATCGTCACATTTCGACGGAAGAAGGAGTCAGACTATGGAGAAGAGGGTGCTTCTGATATATAATCCCCGCGCGGGGAAGGGGCAGTTCCTCGCACAGCTGCACGAGGTGATCGACATCCTGGTGAAGGATGGATGGACGGTTGAAGTGTATCCCACACAGGGTCCGGGGGATGCGGTCATAAAGACCAGTTCCCTGGGGGAGGGGTACGATATGCTGATTCCCGCGGGAGGGGACGGCACACTGGATGAAGTGGTGACGGGCATGCTCCGCGCCGGTCGCGATATTCCGATTGGCTACATTCCGGTCGGTTCAACCAATGACTATGCGGCTTCTTTGGGAATTCCGTTTCAGACCGGAGATGCCGTCCGCATGATTTTGAGCGGAAAACCGGTCCGGCTGGATGCGGGGATCGTGAACCGGGAACACATCTTTATTTATGTGGCTGCATTTGGCGCATTTACAGATGTCGCATACACAACGGACCAGCATTTGAAAAATACAATCGGGCATGCCGCCTACATCGTGGAGGCGCTGAAAAGCATCGGCAATATGAAGCCGTATCACGCCGTGGTGGAAGCCAACGGAAGGACGAGGGAGAACGATTATATCCTGGGGATGGTTACGAATTCCACTTCCGTGGGCGGGATCCGCAATATGCTTGGGCCGGACGTAGCACTGGATGACGGTCTTTTCGAGGTGACGCTGGTACAGAACCCGAAGAACCTGCTCGAGATGCAGGAGATCCTGACGGCACTTCTGACACAGAACTTTAACACGGGCCTTGTGGAGTATTTTAAGACGGATCATCTGGTTATGACGTCAGAGGAGGAGATCCCGTGGACGTTTGACGGCGAATATGGCGGGGCCTATCAATCCCTGGATCTGGAAAACAGGAAACAGACCATCCGCATTATCCGCGGAGAGGCGAAGAAGGCAGAGCTCATTAGCATACAATGAGGGACACAGACTATGAAGAAACAGGAAGCGGCAGGGAATTCCAGAGAACGCAGAGAGATGAAAGGATATGATGTCCAGGAGATATTCGGGGAGGACGTGTTTAATGACAGCGTCATGCAAAGAAGGCTGCCCCGGAAAGTGTACGAGGAATTGAAACGCTCCATCGAGGACGGGACGGAACTGACGCTTGAGATGGCGGACATGATCGCGCATGAGATGAAGGAATGGGCGCTTGACAAAGGCGCCACCCATTTCACGCACTGGTTCCAGCCCCTGACGGGGGTGACGGCGGAGAAGCATGATTCCTTTATTTCAGCTCCGCTGCCGAGCGGAAAGGTTCTTATGACCCTCTCCGGAAAGGAGCTGATCAAAGGGGAGCCGGACGCCTCTTCCTTCCCGTCGGGCGGCCTCAGAGCGACGTTTGAGGCCAGGGGGTATACCATCTGGGACTGCACGTCGCCGGCTTTTGTCCGCCATGATGAAGGAGGCGCGACGCTCTGCATCCCGACCGCATTCTGCTCTTATACGGGGGAGGCGCTCGATCAGAAGACCCCGCTTCTTCGCTCCATGGAGGCCGTGGGGCGTGAGGCGCTGCGTCTCATCCGCCTTTTCGGCAATACGACATCCAGAAAGGTAATCCCTTACGTCGGACCTGAGCAGGAGTATTTTATTATTGACCGGGAGAAATACCTGAAGAGGATGGACCTGGTTTTTACGGGCCGCACGCTGTTCGGCGCGATGCCGCCGAAGGGACAGGAACTGGATGACCATTATTTCGGGACGCTCCGCCCAAGAATCGCCGCCTATATGCGGGAGGTGAATGAGGAGCTCTGGAGGCTCGGCGTGCCGGCGAAGACGCAGCACAATGAGGCGGCGCCCGCGCAGCATGAGCTCGCGCCGATCTACGAGAAAGTCAATGTGGCGGTGGATCACAACCAGATTATCATGCAGACGCTGAAAAGGGTTGCCACCAGACATGGTCTGCGCTGCCTTCTCCATGAGAAGCCGTTTAATGGAGTGAACGGGTCCGGCAAGCACAACAACTGGTCCCTTGCGACGGATGACGGCATCAATCTGCTGGATCCGGGAAATACACCCCATGAGAACCTGCAGTTCCTTCTGGTGCTGACATGCATCCTGAAAGCGGTGGACGAACACGCGGATCTCCTCCGGGAATCGGCGGCCGATGTCGGAAATGACCTGCGTCTTGGCGGCAACGAAGCGCCGCCGGCGATTATTTCCGTGTTTCTCGGAGCCCAGCTGGAGGATGTGCTTTCACAGCTCATCTCCACAGGATACGCACACAATACGAAGCAGGAAGGAAAGCTGATCACCGGGGTCTCGTATTTAAGTGATATCAGCAGGGATTCCACGGACAGAAACCGGACGTCCCCGTTTGCCTTCACCGGCAACAAATTCGAGTTCCGCATGGTCGGTTCCAGGGACTCCATCGCCGCCCCGAACGTCGTCCTCAATACGATTGTCGCGGAAGCTTTTCACGAGGCGTGCAATGTACTGGAAGCAGCCGGTGAGGAGGGGTTCGAGAATGCGGTCCATAATCTGATAAAACAATATGCGGCCGGTCACAGCCGCATCGTGTTCAACGGGAACGGGTATGCGGAGAGCTGGGTGACCGAGGCGAGAAGAAGAGGTCTCCCCAATCTTCCCTGCATGGTGGATGCCATCCCTGCGCTGATCACGGAGAAGGCAATCCGGCTTTTCGGGGACTACGGCGTCCTGACGGAGAAGGAGCTCACGAGCCGCATGGAGGTCAAGTATGAGACGTACTCGAAGGATATCAACATCGAGGCGAGGACAATGCTCGAACTTTATACCAAGCAGCTCCGGCCGGCCATGATTCTCGGCGCGCAGCGTCTGGCGGATTCGGCCAACGCCGTGTGTGCCGCCGGGGCATGTGCGGATGTGCAGAAGAACCTGCTTGCCCGGCTTACTGCTTTGATCGGGGAGGCAGAGAGTGCCGCCGACAGCCTTCTTAAGGCCACGAAGGATGCGGAGAGCCGCCCGTCCGGGAGAACGCAGGCGGTCGCCTTCAAGGAGAAAGTGGTGCCTCTTATGGAATCGCTCCGCAAACCCGTGGATGAAGCGGAGATGATCGTCGATAAATCGATCTGGCCCATTCCGTCGTACGCGGATTTGATGTTTGAGGTCTGATCGCCGGACGCAGGAAAGCAGCACATCATTTTGGACATAAAATACAATTTTCGGATTCCTTTTTTGGGCAATTTGTTGTATAATTAACTGAGTTTTTATTGCTTTTTAACAAAAAGAGTTTTTGTGAGTTCTTACACTACAGCCCATCGGAGGAATAAGCAATGCTTTCGAATCTCGTACTGCAGGATACGATCAATGGAATTAAGGCGATTTCGAAATGTGAGCTGGCGATAGTCAATCCGGACGGCAAGGTGATTGCTTCCACGAAGGAGGAACCGTCGATCAGCCGCGCAGACATCGTAAGTTTTGCGGAATCATCTGCGGATTCCATGGAGATCCGTGATCTGCGGTATTTCAAAATCTATGATGACTACCAGCTGGAGTACATCGTCGTTGTAATCGGAGGCGACGACACCATCATGGTCGGGAAACTTGCGGCGTTCCAGATCGGGAATCTCCTTGTCGCTTATAAGGAACATTTTGATAAGGACAATTTTGTCAAAAACCTGATTTTGGACAATCTGCTTCTGGTTGACGTCTACAACAGGGCAAAGCGGCTTCACATTGAGACGGCGGCAAAACGGGTTGTCTATATCCTGGAATCGGAGACCAGCAAGGACTACAGTACGCTGGAGACGGTCAAGGCCCTCTTTGCCCGATCCAAGAATGACTTTATCACCGCAGTCGATGAGAAAAGCATTATTGTGATCAAGGAATTTACTGCGGAGGATGGCCAGAAGGAGATGCACGATGTCGGGGAGCAGATTATCACGGCTCTCGGACAGGGGGAGCATGGGAGTGTCCATGTAGCCTACGGCAACGCAGTCTATGAGATCAAGGAAGTATCCCGCTCGTACAAGGAAGCGAGGATGGCGTTGGATGTCGGAAAGATCTTCTTCGAGAATCTCAATATTGTGGCGTTCAGCCAGCTCGGAATCGGCCGTCTGATCTATCAGCTGCCCATCCCGCTGTGCAAGATGTTCATCAAGGAGATCTTTACGGACAAGTCACCGGACGACTTCGACGAGGAGACTCTTGCGACGATTAATAAGTTTTTTGAGAATTCTCTGAATGTCTCGGAGACATCGAGACAGCTGTATATCCACCGCAACACACTGGTGTACAGGCTGGATAAACTTCAGAAGAGTACGGGACTCGATCTTCGCGTATTCGATGACGCGATTACATTCAAGATTGCGCTCATGGTTGTCAAGTATATGAAATATATGGAGACATTGGAGTACTGATTTCCCGGAACAGGGGTCATCTGTAAGGAAATATGGGATATGGAAGCCGTGCGTCAATCCCTTCGGTCAATTCCTGATCGGGGAGAGACGCGCGGCACATTTTGGAGGAATTATGATCGATTTAGACCGGGTTACCAAACAATATGTTAAGGGACAGGCGGCCGTCGATGAGATCTCCCTTCATGTGGATAAGGGAGAGTTTGTATTCGTGGTCGGCGACAGCGGGTCGGGTAAGTCCACGCTGATCCGCATGCTCCTTAAGGAGCTGGAACCGACGTCAGGCATTATCATTGTTAACGGCTATGTACTTAATACGATGAAGCGCCGTAAGATTCCCGCGTACAGGCGGGACATCGGATTTGTATTTCAGGATTTCCGCCTGCTGCAGGAGATGACTGTCTACGAGAATGTCGCTTTGGCGATGCGGGCTGTCGAGGCCCCGCCCAGGCGGATCCGCCTCCGGGTGCCGGAGGTGCTCAAAGAGGTCGGCCTGTCGGACAAGACCTATTCTCTGCCGAGGGAACTCTCGGGAGGAGAGCAGCAGCGTGTGGCAATAGCGAGGGCGATTGTGAACCGCCCGAAGATCCTTCTCGCGGACGAGCCGACAGGCAACCTGGATCCGAGAAACTCTTTTGAGATTATGAAACTGATCGAGCAGGTGAACCTGCGGGGTACCACTGTGCTCGTGGTCACGCACAATAAGGAACTTGTGGATACGTTTCAAAAGCGTGTTATCGCCATGAGGGCCGGCGCGATTGCGGGTGACGTAGAGGAGGGCGGTTATATTGAAGCTTAGATCTATCACTTATGAGATCCAGCAGGGATCGATGAATATTGACAGAAACAAGATGTTCTCGCTGGCCTCCATCGCGACGATGACAGCCTGCATCTTCCTGTTCGGCGCATTTTTTTCCATTATCATGAATATCAATGCTCTCCGGGAGAATCTGGAGGAGAAAGTCGGCATCACCGTCCTCTTTGACGAGGGAAGCGATGAAGCCGCGATTCAGAAGATCGGGGAACAGATCGCGGAGATTCCGCACGTCACGGAGATCCGCTATACTTCGGCGGATGAGGCGTGGGAGAAGTTTAAGGAAGAATATTTTGAGTCGAATATGGAACTGGCGGAGGGATTCAAGGAGAATCCGATCGCTAATTCGGCGAGTTTTACGGTCCTGGTCGACAAAGTCGAGAACCAGCATGACGTCGTCGAGGCGATCGGCGCGATTGACGGTGTCAGAAGAATCAACCAGAGTTCACAGGCAGTACAGAACCTGCGCAAATTCAACCGGGTGTTCATCTATGCTTCGGCGGCCATCATCGGGATCCTCCTGATCGTCTCCATTATTCTGATCTCCAACACGGTAGCAGTCGGCATCACGGTGCGCAGGGAAGAAATCTCTATTATGAAACTGATCGGTGCGACGGACTCTTTTGTGCGGGGACCGTTTGTCGTGGAGGGTATCATTCTGGGTCTGATCGGATCCGCCCTTCCTCTGAGTATTCTGTATCTGGCGTACAACTGGCTGATGAAACAGGCGCTAGAGCGGTTCGGGTTCCTAAGTTCGATGGGTGATTCTCTCCTCGACGTAAACGAGGTATTTCAGGTCCTGCTCCCCGTCGGCGTGATTTTGGGAATCGGAATCGGCGTGATCGGGGCGCGGTCGACTTTGAAAAAACATCTGGATGTATAGGTGTATATTGGTAGGAAATGGATCAATTTAAATTACATTCGGAATATAGTCCGACAGGGGACCAGCCGGAGGCGATCCGGGAGCTGGTCGACGGATTCCGGAGCGGGAACCAGGCGGAGACGCTGCTTGGCGTGACCGGATCCGGGAAGACGTTTACGATGGCGAATGTGATTGCGGAGCTCAACAAGCCGACGCTTATCATCGCCCACAATAAGACGCTTGCGGCGCAGCTCTACAGCGAGTTCAAGGAGTTTTTTCCGGAAAACGCGGTGGAGTACTTTGTTAGCTATTATGATTATTTTCAACCGGAAGCCTATGTGCCTTCTTCGGATACATATATCGCGAAAGATTCAGCGGTCAATGACGAGATCGATAAGCTCCGTCTGTCCGCTCTGTCCTCGCTGTCCGAACGGCGCGATGTGATCATTGTCTCCTCCGTTTCATGCATTTACGGAATCGGCGCGCCGGATGATTTCATGAACATGATGACGTCGGTCCGCCCCGGAATGGAGAAGGACAGGGATACGCTTCTGCGGGAGCTGATCGACATGCAGTATGAGCGCAGCGAGATCGATTTCCGCAGAGGGACGTTCCGCGTGAAAGGGGATACCGTCGAGATCATACCGGCGGACGTCAATGAATACGCGCTCCGGATTGAATTTTTCGGGGACGAGATCGACCGGGTCAGCAAGACGGATGTTCTGACGGGGGAGACCCTGGCAGAGCTGACGTATGCTCCGATTTATCCCGCGTCCTTCTACGTTGTTCCCGAGGACCGGATCGCTGCCGCGTGCGAACTCATCGAGAGCGAGAAGGAGGAACGTGTCCGGTATTTCAAATCGGAAGATAAACTCATTGAAGCGCAGAGGATTGAGGAGCGGACGGATTTCGATGTGGAGATGCTGCGGGAGACGGGGGTCTGCTCCGGGATTGAGAACTACTCCAGGCATCTTACGGGGAGAAGTGAAGGCCAGCCGCCGTATACGCTGATCGATTATTTCAACAATGATTTTCTGATCATTATTGATGAGTCCCATAAGACGCTCCCCCAGATCGGCGCGATGTATAACGGGGACCGGAGCCGGAAAACCACGCTGGTGGATTTCGGTTTCCGTCTGCCGAGTGCGCTGGACAACCGGCCGCTCTCGTTTGCGGAATTTGAGGAGCGGATCGACCAGATCCTCTTTGTCTCCGCCACGCCGGGGGATTATGAGGAAAGTCACGAACTGCTCCGCGCGGAGCAGGTGATCCGTCCGACGGGTCTTCTTGACCCGAAAGTGGAGGTTCATCCGATTAAAGGCCAGATCGACGATCTGGTTTCTCAGGTGAACCGTGAGACGGAAAAGCACAATAAGGTGCTGATTACGACACTGACCAAACGGATGGCGGAAGAACTGACAGATTATATGAAAGATCTGGGGATCCGTGTGCGGTATCTTCACTCCGATATAGACACGCTGGAGAGGACAGAAATTATCCGGGATATGCGGCTGGATGTATTTGACGTCCTTGTCGGAATCAACCTCTTAAGAGAGGGACTCGATATTCCGGAGATCACGCTTGTCGCTATTCTGGACGCGGACAAGGAGGGATTTCTCCGGTCGGAGACGTCCCTTATCCAGACGATCGGCAGAGCGGCGCGGAATGCGGACGGAAGAGTGGTGATGTATGCCGACGTTATGACAGACTCCATGCGGCGCGCGATTGAGGAAACGAACAGAAGACGCGCCATCCAGACGGCCTACAATGAGAAGAACGGGATCACGCCGACGACGATCCGGAAAGCGGTGCGGGACCTGATCTCGACGGCCCGAGAAGTGGCTGAGACTGAAAAACAGCTTGGGAAGGCGCCCGAGGACATGGACCGTGAGGAGCTTCTGGACCTGATTGACAAGGTGGAGAAGCAGATGCGGGCAGCGGCGGCAGAGCTGAACTTCGAGATGGCGGCCGAGCTGCGAGACCAGATGGTTGAACTGAAGCAGAATCTGGATGACGCGGACGATACGGTACGGAAGACAATGGCCAGAAACAGGAAACGAAAGGCAGCCGGAGAAGTACCTGCCGCATCACCCGGGAATTCGTACGGGAAGAAAGGATCCGGTAAAAATTCCTATAACAGAAGGCGGCACTATAACCGGGGCGGAAAAGCCTGAGAAAGAGCGGATCAGGGGTATGTACCTCTGATCCTATTTCTTTGCCTGGGAAATCCCTGAAATTCCCTCTGAAGGAGCAGTTCCCGGCAGGATGCGCGCAGGCGTATAAGGGAAATGGCTGCCTGCACGGCCGTGTCCGGTCTTCATTTCACTTCAGTCCGCCATTAACGCCCGTCTGCCGGGCGGGCAGGGCCTCAAAAAAGACCGGCTGCTGACTATATTATGATGAAAGTGTGAATCTCGTAAAAAGGCAGTTGACATTGGTTCTGGGCAGGTGTATATTTTGTCTTAAGATATTAGCACTCTGATAATCCGAGTGCTAACAACCTGAAAGACAAAGCCGCAAAAGGTGAGGGGATAGTATTTTGGAACTTGATGCAAGGAAGATCACCATATTGAATGCCATCATTCAGACATATCTGAAGACCGGCGAGCCGGTCGGCTCAAGAACGATCTCCAAGTTCACGGATCTGGGCCTCAGCTCGGCAACGATCCGCAATGAGATGTCGGATCTTGAGGAGATGGGATATATTATGCAGCCGCATACTTCCGCAGGCAGGATCCCGACGGACAAGGCCTACCGCCTGTATGTGGACCGGCTTGTGAGTGAGAAAACGGACCAGGTCACTGCGATGAACAGCCTGATGATCGCCAAGACCAACCGGATGGAGGAGATCCTGAAACAGGTGGTCCGCCTTCTGGCGAACAGCACGAATTACACGGCGATGCTGTCCGCGCCTTCGATCAAGCGGAATAAGGTGAAGTTCATCCAGCTGTCCCGCCTTGCGCCGCGTCAGCTTCTCAATGTGGTGGTAATCGACGGCAATATCGTTAAGAATCATCTGATTGACCTGGAGAATGAAATCACCGAGGAGCAGGTACTGAAACTGAATCTGCTTCTTAACACGAGATTTAACGGTCTTACGCTTGCGGAGATTAATCTTGGCCTCATTTCCAATGTGAAAGAGGAGGCGGGAATTCACAGCGGGATTGTGAACGAGGTGCTCGATACAATCGTCGAAGTGATCCGCGCGGAGACGGACGAGAATATGCAGATTTACACCAGCGGCGCGAACAATATCTTCCGTTACCCGGAGCTTGCGGACCAGGAGAGAGCCAGCCGGCTGATCTCGACCCTTGAAGAAAAGGATGTCCTGGCAGGCTTTATGAAGAGCAGCGGGGATGAGGAGGGTGAAAACGGAATCCAGGTGTATATCGGGGAAGAAAGCCCTGTGGATTCAATGAAGGACTGTTCCGTTGTGACGGCGACATACGAGCTGGGCGACGGACTGCAGGGCACCATCGGGATTATCGGCCCGAAACGCATGGATTATGAACATGTGATGGAACAGCTGAAGACGGTCAAAGCGACACTGAATGATGTCTTCGGGGGAGTCAGCAGTATAGAAGAAAGCGAGGATGTGAGGGATTTTGAGTAGCGGAGAAGAACGCACATATGTGAACATCGAAGCGGAGGATTCCTGCGTGAACGAAAGCGGCGATGAAACTTTAGCTGCGAAGGAATCCGAAGGAAAGGCGGGTGCGGAAGCGGAAGGGACAATTTCCGAAGAGAAGAACGGAACGGACGCGGAGACATCCGGAGAGCAGAAGAAAGATACAGACGCCGGAAGTGAAAAAACGGCTGAAGAAGAGCGTGAGGAACCTTCTGAGGAGGGCGGAAGCCCGTCTGAGGAAGGAGAAGATCCTTCCGCTTCGCCCGGAGGCAGGGCGAAGATCGAACTGGCGAAGAAAGACGCCGAGATCGCGGACCTCACCGACCGCTATAAGCGGACGATGGCGGAGTACGAGAATTACCGGAAGAGAACGGAGAAAGAAAAAGAAGATATCTACAGTTTCGCCGTGCGCGATGTCTGCAGCAAACTGCTGCCGGTTCTCGACAATCTGGAACGCGGCGTCGCCTCCGTCCCGGAGGAATCGAAAGAAGATCCGATTGCGCAGGGCATGGACAAGATCTGCAAGCAGTTTATAAAGGCACTTTCGGATGCCGGCATAGAACCGATCGAGGCCGTCGGAAAGCCGTTTGATACGAATTTCCATAATGCCGTGATGCACGTGGATGACGACAGTCTCGGTGAGAATACGGTCGCCGAGGAATTTCAGAAAGGATACACTTACCGCGGAACAGTCATCCGGCACTCCATGGTGAAGGTTGCGAATTAGCCAAACACGGATTCATGCAGGACGCAATCGGCGGATGCGTAATAATTGAAACGGCTGCCCGGACACAGGGGGCGGCAATGAATCAGGAAATACTACTTTTTAGAATTGATACAGGAGGAGACAATTATGAGCAAAATTATCGGAATCGATTTAGGAACCACCAACAGCTGCGTGGCAGTGATGGAGGGCGGCCAGCCGACCGTCATCGCGAACGCGGAAGGCGTCAGAACGACCCCGTCGGTCGTCGCGTTTACCAAGAACGGAGACAGACTTGTCGGCGAGCCGGCCAAGCGCCAGGCCGTCACGAATTCGGAGAATACGATTTCTTCCATTAAGAGAAAGATGGGCACAAGCGAGAAGGTCACGGCCGGCGGAAAGACCTATACGCCGCAGGAGATCTCCGCGATGGTTCTGCAGAAGCTGAAGGCGGACGCGGAGAGCTATCTGGGCAGCACCGTAACAGAGGCGGTCATCACGGTTCCCGCATATTTCAATGACGCGCAGAGACAAGCCACCAAGGATGCCGGCAAGATTGCGGGACTGGACGTAAAGCGTATCATCAACGAGCCTACGGCCGCGGCGCTGGCTTACGGTCTGGACAACGAGCAGGAGCAGAAGATCAT
>JAFRMI010000036.1 GCA_017430765.1 Lachnospiraceae bacterium
AAAAGACGTTTGCCATAAATGCCGGCATACTGATGGATAGAGCCTGCGGAAAAACAACGTACCGCAGCGTCTGCCACTATGTAATTCCCAAACTGTAGGCGCTATCAAGCTGTATCGTTTCTACCCCTTCTACTCCACTGCGGAATGCTTCCGCCATGTAACTCCCACCGAGGAACGCCAGGCCTGCAATTCCACAAAACATTGCGTTCGTACGTATTCCGATTTTCGGAAGTCCGTAGTAGATAAAGAACAGTTGAATCAGCAATGGTGTATTCCTGCTGATCTCAATGTATGCCCCCACCACCTGCTGCAGAACCGGAATCCTGTAACTCTGTATGGCCATACAAAACAGCCCGATCAGAATCGCAAAGAGTATACCGGCAATTCCGATTTTTACCGTCAATATCGCTGCTTTCTGATAAAGCGGCAGGTATTTTATGATAAAATCCCAGTTCAAAATGTTTCCTTCTTTCTATTTATTTCACCCCGTCGGCCAAGAAGTTTTTCCATGTACTTTGCACATGAAAAAAACCCGGGGCTTTAAGAAAAGCTCCCGGGCAAATGGCGAATAGCAATCACGCAGTTCCTTATTCCTGCATGTTCACGAGGCGCATAAACGGACAGCCGAACGCCCCAGCCATATTATATGCCCGGGAGTAAAGCATTCGACAACACATGCTGATATTCCGCTTATAAACTGTAGCCTTTAACATCCTCAGCGCCTCCTTCCTGTGATTTCTGCCAAGAATAATCCAACTTACCTACTTTGTCAATAGGTTTTATAAATTTTTCGGCATTTTCTTTTTCTTTTTTCCATCCGCCACTTTTTGATTTCTCAGGATCTTTGGTATAGCCAGTCCACAATAATTACTTGAAAATAACCGGTTCTGCCTTACCTACCTTGGAAAGACAGAACCGGTTATTCCGGATTACGCTGATGTCCCGGCAGTTTCACCGGACTTCTGACCTTTAATATTGATTTAATTGCCTAAATCATTTGAAAATGCCTAAACGCTTCAATGATCGCCTCTTCTTTCTCCTTCGGAGTCTCTGGCGACCTGCTGTTCTCGCTCTTTGGAAGATTATAGTTGACTCGTTCGATAATGCCGCATTTCCGCTTCGTCTTCGCAATATTCAGGTGTGTTACATGAAATCTATACTTCTCCTGCACCCACGCTTGGATCTCCTGATAGGTTGCTTTACTCTTCGCCGCCGTCACATCCATCTCATCCATGTCGACCTTCACGCTGATGTGATTCTTTGCTTCAGAAAGTTTGGACAATAAACATACAGTCTCTATGTGGCAAGTCTGTGGAAACATATCTACCGGCTGTACATACTCCGGAATATAAACAGTCCCATCTCCCTCTCTGAAGCGTCTGAGATCCCTCGCAAGCGTTGCCGGATCACAGCTGACATAAACGATCCTTCCCGGTTCCATTCTGCGTACGGCTTCGATCAGTTCAGGTGCACAGCCTTTCCGCGGCGGATCCAGGATCACAACATCCGCATGAGGGCACGGCACCCCCGGCTCAAATTCACCGGCAGCGACCAGTTTTTCCGCAGCCCCCTCAAAGAAAAAGGCGTTCCGAATTCCATTCCTTGCCGCATTTTCCTTCGCGTCGCGGATCGCATCCGCAACAATCTCCACTCCGTATACTGTCTTCGCATGCTGCGCCGCAAAAAGAGAGATTGTTCCGATCCCGCAGTAAAGATCATACACTGTTTCTTTTCCGGTAAGACCGGCCGCTTCCACGGCAGCTCCGTATAATTTTTCTGTCTGGACGGGATTCACCTGGAAAAAAGAGCGGGGTGAGATACGGAATGTCAAACTCCCGATGGTGTCCTCAATCCATCCGTTTCCATAGAGCGTCTCTGTCTTTCTTCCCATGATCGTATTGCCCGGGACAGTATTATAATTTACGGAAATGCTGCAAACACCGGGTATTTTCCGCAGGCAGGAAATCAGTTCTTCCGCATGCGGCATTCTCCCGGCATTGACGATCGGACACACAAGTATCTGACCGCTGCTCCTCCCCTCACGGATCAAAAGATGACGCACAATGCCCGTATGTGTTTTTTCATCGTATGGAGCAATGTGATACTGCTCCATAAACGCCAGGAATTCCCTGACAACCGACTGATTGACCTCGCCTGTGATTACACAGTCGTCCACAGCGATCAGGGAGTGCGTCCTGGCCGCATAAAATCCTGCCGACAGACGGGTCTGCCCGTCGCTGTCTCTGCTCATTCCAACGGGATACTGCGCTTTGTTTCTGTAACGGAAAGGATTGCTCATTCCAATCACCGGGCGGACCGGCAGGCCGTCAAATCCCCCGATCCGTTCGAGCGCGGACCGGACATAATTCTCCTTCCATCGGAGCTGTGCCGGATAATCATACTCCTGCAGAAGGCATCCCCCGCAGCGCCTCGCATGCGGACAGCGGGCTTCCACGCGGTCCGGCGACGGTACGAGCACGGTCTCCACCCGCGCATACGCGTACATCTTTTTGGGACGCGTGATTCGCGCACGCACAACGTCCCCGGGAAGTCCATCCTTCACAAAGAGGGTATAGCCCTCCGCGTGGCCGATACCCTCTCCGTCTCTCGTCAGATCTTCTATTGTGACTACTGTCAAGTCATTCTTCTTCCACATAGGTCTTCCGTCAGTCTGTCTTCCGTATATTGGAATCAAAGAAGCGGTTAAAACCGATCCATGGATCTCCCATGGGTGCATTTTCCAGCGTCTCTGTCATTGTCTCGAGTTTGGCGTCCGTATTGTCCGCCAGATTGAGCGCCAAAGCTTCCATAAGCGCAGGCTTCTTGGGAGAACCGAATTCATACTCCCCATGGTGCGCGAGGATGCAGTGTTTCAGTTCTGTCTCAAGAAGTTCCGGAAATCCGTCGATTTGGGAAGCATGGTCGTGGATCATCTCGGCGCCGATCATAATGTGTCCGAGAAGCTGCCCGTCATCTGTATATTCGTTGGTCGGGAAAAAGGACAGCTCTTTCGTCTTGCCGATATCATGCAGCATGGCTGCCGTAATGAGAAGATCCCGATTGATTGCCGGGTATGCGTCCGCCAGAAAAGAAGCAAGCTTCGTGACTGAAACAGTATGCTCCAGAAGGCCGCCTACAAAACTGTGGTGTACGGTCTTAGCTGCGGAATGATGAGAAAAGCTCCGGATAAAATCGCGGTCATCGACAAAAAAGCTCCGAAGAAGCTGTGACAGGAATGGATTTTTTACACTGCCCGCAAACGCAAGCAGTTCCTGATACATCACCTTGGTATTCTTCTTCGTCATGGGAAGATAGTCCGCAGGTATATACTCCCCCTCATCTGCCTTCCGGACCTGTTTCAGGGACGCCTGCAGCGATCCGTTAAACATACTGACGGTTCCCGCCACATAAATATAATCCAGTGCCTCGAATTCATGGATCGCATCGGAATTCGGATCCCAGATCTTGGCGTCCAGCTGTCCGGTTCGGTCCTGCAGAATCACTGACTCATAATTCTTACCGTTCTTTGTCACTGCGGACTGCTTGTGTTTACAGAGGTACACATCCTGAATCCGTCCGCCTTCATGAAGTTCACTTATATATCTCACTCGATCTCTCCAACTGTAATAGAGGTTTCATACTCCACATAACCGTCAGCCCCGCGGCGCATCGCGAGCACGGAAAGCTCCTTACCCACCTGCGAGGACACAATCCGGTTGTGCAGCATGGTCATACTGTAGATCTCCTGTCCGTCAATCTCACGGATCACATCCCCCGGCAGCAGGCCGGCTGTCAATGCGGGGGAGTCGGGATCCACGCTGCTCACATACACCCCGGTAGGAACGCCGGCTGCCTGGGACAGCGGCTCCGTCACGTCTTCCCCTGTGATGCCGATATACGGGATCGGCGCATCATTCGAAAGCGTCTCAATCAGTCCCTTCAAAAGGGAGATTGGTATACCGGTAATCACGGAAGTATTCTGCTCCGCATAACCCTGGAAAATGCAGCCAACCACCTTCCCCGAGAGGTCCACCAGCGCCCCGCTGCCGGAAGAACTCCCCAGACAATTCGTCGTAATCAGTTCATATTCCCCATCCACCACGGAAATCCGGTTATTCACGGAGGTTACTTCGCCGAAAACAACCGACTGGCTGTATCCCAGAGGACTTCCGACCGCGATGATTGCGTCGCCCGGACGCACATCATACGAATTGCCGAGCTCCGCCACAGCAATCAGGTCCTCGGACTCTTCCGGAAGGGAGGATGACTGCACCGCGATCACGCAAAGATTGGTGATCGGATCTTTCTTGACCGGCTGTGCGGGTATGATGGAGCCGTCCGGAAGGGTCACATGAATTTCCTCCGCCCCTTCTATACCGCCCCCGTCCGTCAAAATGAGCAGCTGCTTGTCCGTGCGCGCCACGATCATTCCGCATCCGGTCATCTGGTCCGTTCCGGTATTGCTGAACCAGTCCTCCGTATTCGTGATCCCTGTCACCTGAACCATGGAGCGTGACGTCTCTTCTGAGATCTCCTTCATGACCTCATTGAGGCGTGTATAGGAAAGAAGTGCCTCCTCCCGCTGTTCCTCCTCCGTTTTCTCAGTCTCCGCAGCATCCGTCCCGTCAGATTCCGGCAGCTCGCTGTCTGCCGTCTCCCCGCTCTGTACCGCAGAAGAACTTTCATCTTCACCGGACACCGTTTCCGATGCAGCAGACGAAGAGACCTCTGAAGATACGGACGAAGACAGATCGGAAGATATTCCGGAGGCTGTTTCCTCTGATATTGCACTGTCCGTAACCTGGGAGACTGAACTTTGCGATGCGTCCGTCTGCACCTCCCTGCTGTCCACATCTTTCTCAATATGAACCTGCGTGGACGGCTGAGGGGAAATATCTACTTGACTCTCCACAATGCGTAAAAAAACCAGAGCCGCCGCTGCTCCGAACAAAACTGCCGAAAGCAGAATGCCTGCGACTCTTACGAGAATCTTTTTTTTGGATCTGGGACGGCGTTTTACCGTCTCTTTCAGGAAGGAGTACGAATCGTCGCGCTCCTCATCCGATACCTGACGTTCTTCGCTCATTGTTCTTCATCTCCGATGATCCGAGCATTTAAGACGGATATATTATAATACCCAGATATGAATAAATGGTTAACATTTATAAAAATGTTTACACTGTTTCCTTAAAAAACATTGTAACTGTTCAGCATTGCTTCGTGCTATACTATATCCTGAAGACAGAAAAAGCAATGATCACTCCGCATATCCACCTGCCGCCGGTTCCTCCGCCTGTGAACCGGGCTCTCCGGCAGATGCGGCACCACAGCAGACAGATATCCATGAATGAGAAAGCACTTCACGTACTGGAATACGATAAAATCATAGGGGAACTGACAGCACGCGCTTCGTCAGAACCCGGCCGGGCTTTGTGTGCGTCCCTTCGCCCGTACGACGATCTTCCTCTCATCAGCCGCATGCAGGATGAGACGGAGGCCGCTGTCAGCAGAATTCTGAAGAAGGGGAATCTCTCTTTTGGGAATAACCGCGATGTCGGAGCCTCCTTAAAGAGACTTGAAATCGGCAGTTCCCTCGGCATTCACGAGCTTCTGCAGATCGCGAAGCTTCTGGAAAATGCAGCACTTGTCCGCGCCTATGCCCGGCGCGACCGGGAAGATGAACCGGAAGATATCCTCACACCGGTTTTTTCCGCCCTTGAACCTCTTACGAGGGAGGTCGCGGAAATCCGCCGTGTGATCCTCTCCGAGGAGGAAATCAGCGACAACGCCTCCCCGGCTCTCCGGCAGATCCGCCGCGGCATCCATCAGGCAGCGGAGCGCGTCCGCTCGGAGCTGACGCGGATCGTCTCCTCTTCTTCGAACTATCTGCAGGACTCCATCATCACCATGCGGGACGGACGCTACTGCATCCCCGTAAAAAGTGAGTTTCGGACACAGGTCTCCGGCATCATGCACGATCAGAGCAAGACCGGCTCCACTGTCTATATTGAACCGTCCTCCGTCGTCCGCCTCAATAATGAGATCCGCGATCTCCAGGGCAAAGAAGCGCAGGAGATAGAGAAAATCCTGGCGGAGCTCTCCGAGATGCTCGCAGAGAAAACCGGATTCATTCGGATCAACTTTGAGACGATGCGGGAACTCGATTTCATCTTTGCCCGCGCGAAGCTGGCTCTCGAGCAAAATGCCGTAAAACCTCTGATCGGCACGGACGGCATCATCGATATCCGGCGCGCCAGGCATCCGCTTCTCCCGAAGAATACCGCGGTTCCGATCGATATCCGCCTCGGCGAGGACTATGATCTCCTCGTAATAACAGGTCCGAATACAGGCGGAAAGACGGTCTCCTTAAAAACGACCGGGCTTCTGACCCTGATGGGCCTCTCCGGGCTGCATATTCCTGCCGGGGACCGCAGCCGTATCTCCGTATTCTCGGAGGTATACGCGGACATCGGCGACGAGCAGAGCATTGAGCAGTCTCTCTCCACGTTCTCCTCGCATATGACAAATGTTGCCGAATTTCTGCGGGCAGCGGACGAACACAGCCTGGTTCTCTTCGATGAACTCGGGGCGGGCACCGACCCTACAGAGGGCGCTGCTCTCGCTGTGGCCATCCTCGACGATCTGCGGGCGCGGGGCATCCGTACAATGGCGACCACACATTACAGTGAGATCAAGATCTATGCTCTTCGCACACCTCGCGTACAGAACGCTTCGTGCGAGTTCAACGTAGAAACCCTCTCCCCGACCTACCGCCTGCTGATCGGCGTGCCCGGGAAGAGCAACGCTTTCGCCATCTCCCAAAAACTCGGCTTAAGTGAGGATATCCTGAATAAGGCGCATGAATATCTGAATTCCGAGGACGAGTCCTTTGAGGATGTCATCTCCGGTCTCCAATCGGAGCGGACACAGCTCGAGAAGGAGAAGGAAGAGGCTCAAAGAGAGAGGCTTGAGGCTGAACGGCTCCGGAAAAAGCTGGAGGACAAGGAGGCCTCGCTCTCAAAAAAACGACAGGCTCTGCTTTCCGAAACATCGGAAGAAGCAAAGAGAATTCTGCAGGAAGCCAAGGATTACGCGGACCGCACCATCAGCTGGTACGCGAAACACGGCGGCAGCTCAAAGGAGATGGAGAAGGAGCGCGATGCGCTGCGAAAGAAGATCAATGCCGTTTCCGGCAATATGCAGACGCTTTCGGACGCGGAACCGGAACGAAAGGCGCTAAGTCCCGGGGATCTGAAGATCGGAGACTCCGTAAAAGTCGTCAGCATGGGTCTCAAAGGGACTGTGAACACACTGCCCGACGCAAAGGGCTATCTATTTGTGACGATGGGTGTCATGCGGACGAAAGTCCGCCTCGCGGACCTCATCCTCCTCGACGAGCCGGAGATCACCTCGGGAACCCTGACGAAGACAACCTCCGGGAAAGTCCGTATCTCCAAATCCTTTACGGTGTCTCCCGAGATCAACCTGCTCGGGAAAACTGTGGATGAGGCGGTCGCGGAGCTCGATAAATATCTCGATGACGCGGCCCTGGCTCACCTGACACAGGTCCGGATTGTCCACGGCAAGGGAACAGGCGCGCTTCGTGCGGGCGTACATAAATATCTTAAAAAGAACCGCCACGTCAAATCTTTCCGCCTCGGTGAATTCGGGGAAGGAGACAGCGGCGTGACGATCGCAAAGCTGCAGTAGAAAAAGGCCGGTCCCGGTATTTCGGGCATCAAAATACCGGACGCATCATTTTTTAAAGTAATCAAGGAAATTTAGGCAAATGGCAAACGGACAAAGAATTCTGATTGTTGACGATGACAGCAATATCGCTGAGCTCATCTCCCTCTATCTGACCAAGGAACTGTTTCAGACACGGGTTGCGGGGGACGGAGACGAGGCCATCAGCGTCTTTAAAACCTTCTCTCCGGACCTGGTGATCCTCGATCTCATGCTTCCCGGAAAGGATGGGTATGAAGTCTGCCGGGAGATCCGGCAGATCCGGGAAACGCCGATTATCATGCTCTCCGCCAAGGGGGAAACATTTGATAAAGTGCTGGGGCTTGAGCTTGGGGCTGACGATTATATGGTCAAACCCTTTGACTCCAAGGAACTCGTCGCCAGAGTCAAAGCCGTTCTGCGCAGAAGCCGGTATGACGGTCTGCGGGAAAGCAAGACCGACGAGAAGGCAAGATGTGCCTCTTATCCCGGCCTCACCGTCAATCTCTCCAACTACTCGGTTCTTTACAACGGGGAGCCGGTAGACATGCCGCCGAAAGAACTGGAGCTGCTGTATTTTCTCGCATCACAGCCAAATCAGGTCTTTACGCGCGAGCAGCTTCTCGATCACATCTGGGGTTATGAATATGTGGGCGATACGCGAACCGTCGACGTACACATCAAAAGACTCCGCGAAAAGATCAAGGGGGAGAATGGCTGGTCCATTGCCACAGTCTGGGGGATCGGGTACAAATTCGAAAATAAGACATGATAAATCGGCTGTTTTCAAAATTTATACTGACATATGCGGCCCTCGCTCTCATCGGGTTTTTCGTGATCGCAACCCTGGGAAGCGTGCTTGTTGAGCGCACCCTCGTGGAGAACCGGGCAACGCAGTATTACCGGCAGGCGGGATTGCTGAGCGATGTATGCGCGGATACGCTCTCCTCGCGGACTAAGACGCTTGACAATCTTTTCAATGAACTGACAGTCATTGCCAAGGGCAGTTCCGCCGATATCCGGATTATTGACACGGCCGGAAGAGAGATCATCAATACCGCATCCTCCTTAAAAACGGAGGAACCTGACCGGATCCCCGGCTTTGACTTCGCGAATTTCGGACCGGGTTATTACGAGATCGGGACATTTTTCAGTATGTATGAGAGCGATCACCTCTGTGTCCTCGTGCCGCTCACGGAGCAGCTCCGCACAACCGGGTACATCGCCATATGCGGTTCCATGGCGCCCCTCTGGGCGGAAAGGGACCGGGTTCTCCGGAACATTTATACCGTCTCGGCCGTTATATTCGTCCTCTCTTTGTTTGTTCTTTTCCTGCTCTTTTTTACTGTCATATCTCCGCTTCGAAAGATCACGAGCGGCGTCAAGGAATTCGCGTCCGGCAATCTGGCGCACAGAATCTCCGTCCCCTTCCAGGACGAGATGGGATATCTGGCGGATTCCATGAATTATATGGCGGACGAGCTCAAGAAAACCAGTGATTACCAGCGGATTTTTATCTCCAACGTCAGCCACGATTTCCGCTCCCCCCTGACTTCCATCAAAGGGTTCACGGAGGCCATGATGGACGGCACCATTCCGCCGGAGATGCATGAGCGGTATCTGGGCATCATTGCGGGAGAAGTGGAGAGACTGGAGAAGCTGACATCCGGTATTCTGAGCCTCAATGACATGGATCAGAGCAAGGTCATTTTGAACCAGTCCGTTTTTGATATCAATGAAGTGCTGAAGAAAACAGCCGCCGTCTTCGAGGGCTCCTGCAGAAAGAAGAAGATCTCCATTGACCTCGTCCTGAGCGGCGACCATCTTCCGGTCAAAGCGGACCGCGAAAAGATCGAACAGGTCATCTATAACCTTCTGGACAACGCGATCAAATTCAGCGGCAGGGACAGCACGATCCGGCTGGAGACCTCCGAGCGCTTCGGAAAGTGTTATGTTTCCGTAAAAGACGAAGGCTGCGGGATTCCGGCAGGAGAGCTGACCTCCGTGTGGGACCGCTTCTATAAGGGAGATAGTTCGAGAGGAAAGGACAGGCGCGGAACCGGTCTCGGTCTCTCCATCGCGAAGGAGATCATCTCGGCTCACGGGCAGAACATCAGTGTCATCAGCACCGAGGGCGTCGGGACGGAGTTTTATTTTACGCTGAATATCGTGGAAGAATAAGGGGCGGCGGAATCAGTTTCCGCAGCTCCTCTTTTTGGGGACGGTCCAGATACCGCGTGTGGGACGGATAACGAAGAAGCCGGGCGGGGCCGTCTGTCAGGATGCCGACGGGTGCTGCCTCTATTCCCTGCTTTCTGAACAGAAAGGCGAGCGAATAGGCGTCAGCAGAAGCGATGAGAAGCATCCCGCCAGACAGGGCATAGTACGGATTCAGGTCGAAGTATTCGCAGATCTCAACGGTCTCCTGGCGGATCGGAAGTGCTGCGGCATCGATCTCCATACCGCATTTAAGTTCCTCTCCCATCTCCCAGAGGGCGGAAAAGAGGCCGCCTTCCCCCGGATGGAAGATCCGGTTTCCGCCCGCCTCTTCCGCGATGCGGGCCGCCATCTCCATATCGGCGAAGGATGCTTTTGCCCGCTCTGCAAATCCCATCTTTCTCCCATCAAAAAAAGAGGGGAATTCCGCGCGGAGTTCCTCCTCATACTGCAGGGAAAGGACAGCAGCCGCCTCGAGGGCTGCCGACCCTGCAGTCAGAATTGATCCTTTGGTTTGACCGCTTTTCATGAAACAGCCGGAGCGATCATGGAAAGAATCATCGTGAGCGCAATCACAACCGCGATGATTGCGATGACGATCTTCTGTGTCTTTCGATTCATCATAACAGTTCTTCTCCATTGGTATTAACAGGTGTGTATTACGATTCCGCTTCGATCCGCCGGCAATGACCGGGCTGCCCCTTCGAAAGGTATCAGGAGCGTCCCTGTCCTCTCCTCTCATCCTGCTTTTTAATGTTCCTGAACATGGTATACTCAGGCAGCCAGACCAGCTTGATCGTGCCGATCGGGCCGTTTCTCTGCTTGGCGATTATGACCTCGGCAACATTTTTTTCTTCTGCGTCTTTGTGATAGTAATCGTCGCGGTATATAAACATCACGACATCCGCGTCCTGTTCGATCGCGCCGGATTCCCGGAGGTCCGAGAGCATCGGCCGGTGATCCTCGCGCATCTCCACTCCGCGGTTGAGCTGCGAAAGTGCGACAATCGGTATATTCAGTTCCCTCGCCAGCGACTTCAGGGCCCTGGAAATGTCGGAGATCTCCTGCTGGCGGTTTTCCCCGGTCCGTCCTCCTCCCGCCATCAGCTGCAGGTAATCAATGAATATGATCTCAATACCTGCTTCCAGCTTATACTTTCTGGCTTTCGAGCGGAATTCCTGCAGGGTGATGCCCGGCGTATCATCGATGATCAGGCCGGAATTCGCGATGATGCCGGAGGCCTCAACAACCTTGGACCACTCGTCATCCGAAAGTTTTCCGGTTCTGATCTTCGCGGAATCCACACGCGACTCCAGGGAAATCAGGCGGTTCATCAGCTGCTCAGCGGACATCTCCAGGGAGAAAAGGGCACATGGCCGCATTTCCCGAAATGCCATATATTCCGCGATATTGAGCACAAGAGCCGTCTTTCCCATCGATGGCCGCGCTGCGATCAGGATGAAATCCGAGTTCTGGAATCCGGACGTCTTGTAATCGAGATCCGTAAACCCCGTCGGAAGCCCCGTGACCGTTCCTTTGGCTTTGGAGGCAGCAGAGATCGCTTCAAGCGTGTTGTAAACTACATCCCGGATCGGCGTAAAGCGGTCGGCTGCCCTTTGCTGAAGGACCGAAAACACCTCTTTTTCGGCGTGGTCGAGGATCTGCTCGGTTTCGCCCTGGCCGCGGTAGCACTCCTCTTCAATGCTCTGCGAGACGGAGATCAGCCGGCGGAGAGTCGCCTTCTCCCGCACAATTTTCGCGTACTCCCTGACATTGGCGGACGTCGGGACCGAAGTGAGGATCTCTCTTACGAAGGTCATATTCGTCAGTTCCTCCGGCAGATCCTTCCTGCCGAGCGCATCGCGGAGCGTGACAAGATCGATCGGCTTCCCGGCATCCTCGAGCTCTTTCATTGTCTCAAAGACAGCTCCCATCCGCCGGTCATAGAAATCGTCCTTTGTGAGGATTTCGAGCGCAGCGACGACCGCGTCGCTGCTCATCAGCATGGAGCCGACGACGGACTTCTCCGCCTCGTCGCTGTGTGGGGGGATCCGTCTGATCAGTGCTTCTTCCATCAGGCTTCCTTTACATTGACCTTAAGCTGGGCGGTGACCTTCGGATGAAGTTTCACCGGCACTTCCGCAGTTCCGAGTTCTTTAAGAGGAGAGGCGAGCAGCAGCTTCTTCTTGTCGATCTCAAGTCCGATCTGCGCTTTCGCTGCTTCCGCGATCTCTTTGGCGGAGACGGAGCCGAATACGCGGCCGCCGCTTCCGACCTTTATGGACACTTCCACTGTCTCCTTCTCGATCTTCTCCTTCGGTTCCTCCGCAGCGGCAAGCTGGGACGCGGCCACCCTGGCCTCCCCTCGTTTTTTCGCCGCCAGGTCCTTCATATTTCCGTCCGTTGCCGCAACTGCGAGTTTTTTCGGAAACAGCATATTGCGGGCGTACCCGTCGCTTGCATTCACGACATCACCCTTTTTGCCAAGAGACTTCACGTCTTCAAGCAATATGACTTTCATATGAGATATCTCCTTCCTCTTTCATCTCCCGGATCGTGCGCTTCAGCAGATCCTTCGCCTCCTCAACGGTATAGTCGACCAGCTGTGCACCTGCCATATTCAGGTGCCCGCCGCCGCCAAGGCGCTCCATGATCAGCTGCACATTGAATTCATCGATTGCGCGGGCACTGATATAGATCTGCCCGTTATGGTCCGTCAGGACAAATGTGGCGCGGATCCCTGTCACATTGAGCAGCTCATTAGCTGCCTGTGCCGCCACGACAGTCGGGGATCGAAGGCCCTCCGCCTCACAGACCGAAATCGCAAAGATCTGCTCATAGATTTCCGCATCCGCGACGGTCTTCGCCTTCGCGCGGCAGTCCTCCATATCATCCCGGAACATCTTGCGCACTCTCGTTATATCCGCCCCGTGCCTTCTGAGATACGCGGCCGCTTCGAACGTGCGGACGCCGGTTCTCGTCACAAAATTATTGGTATCCACAATGATCCCGGCATACATCGCGTCCGCTTCCAGGCTTCTGAGCCGCAAATCCTCGTGAAAATACTGCAGGATCTCCGCGACCATTTCGCAGGCACTTGATGCATACGGCTCTATATATGACAGAACCGCATTCTGGATCCGGTCATCTCCCTGCCTGTGATGGTCCAGAACAACGATGGAATTCGTCCTCTCCAGTAATTCACTGCAGGAAGTATACCCCGCCTTATTCGTATCAACAACCACGAGAACCGTATCAGGACCGGTCAGCTCCATGGCACGCTCCCGGTCCACGAACATCTCCTTCTCATACTCGGGATCCGCGCGGAACCCCTCGATCACCGGGGTGAGCGAGACATCCAGATCATCCGCGACAATATGTGTGGGCTTCCCCACCGCTTTCGCCGCGCGGTAAATCCCGATCGCGGCGCCCAGGGCGTCGATATCCGTAATCTTGTGTCCCATGACAACGAGACGCGACTTACTGTCGATGATTTCCTGCAGGGCGTGCGCTTTCACGCGGGCTTTGACACGCGTCATCTTCTCCGTGGATTCCGATTTGCCGCCGAAAAACCGCGTCCGTACGCCGTCCTGCACCACCGCCTGGTCGCCGCCTCTCCCCAGTGCGAGGTCGAGGGCCGTCCGGGATGTCTCTGCATTCTGCAGAAATGAATCCGCTCCGAAGCCGATTCCGATTGACACCGTCAATTCCATGTCATTACCGAGATTGACCGTCTTCACATCGTCAAGGATCGGGAAGCGCTTTTCTTCACACACATCGAGAGACCGCTTCCGCATGACGAAAAAGTATCTCTCCGATGACTGCTTGCGGATAATACCGTCCAGATCGCTGAAAAATCTCCGGATCTTCCGCTCCACAAGTGCGAGCAGAAGCGATTTCCGGACGTCCTCCACGCCCTCCATCGCCTCTTCGTAGTTGTCCAGCGTCAGAAGACCGCAGACCATCTGGCTTTGATCTTTCTCACGAAGAAGCGTCCGAAGTTCCGTTTCGTCGAAGAGGCACACCTCTATCAGAAACGAATTATCTTCCGGGATAATCACATCCTCGTCCTGAAGCACTTCATCCGAATAGATCTGCCTGATTACGGCGTTATAGATCCGGCCGTCCTTCTCGACATCACATCTGCCGCCCCCGTCTCTCCCAAAGAGCTCTTCCTCGGTGATCTCACTGAACAGACCCGTGATCTTTCCGTGATAATTCCGGTCTTTCCCGGTAAGAGACAGGCACGCCTCATTCATCCAGAGAACATTTCCGTCATCGTCCAGAAGAATATAGGGAAGAGACAGCTCTTCCAGGATCTTTTTCTGCATCTGGCTGTAATGGTCCGCGGAAGTGATCATTTCCTGCAGTAGAGCGGGACCTCCCCGGATATAGAGGAGGAAAACAATGACCGCGTAGAGTGAGCCGAACATAAGGGCAAGAACGCACGCCTGTACTCCCTCGGTCAAAAACAGTATGAATGCAAGGACCGCCCACAGGATAACCAATGCGAGCGGCCATCTCAGATAGCTCTGATATTGTCCGGTGACTTTAAGCTTATTCATGGTCATTTTTGTGTGAAACCGGTTACGCTTCCCTTCTCAGGACTTCCTCAATCTGCTCTTTTGTCGGCAGAGCGGACATTCCTCCCTTCACCTGTACGCAGCACCAGCCGCCCACATTGCCGTAGGTAATTGCTTTCTCAAGAATTTCCGCTGACAGATCAGACGGCTGATTGACGCCGCTGTTTAAGAGACTGGCAAGGAAGCCGCCCCAGAAAGCGTCGCCGCATCCGGTCGCATCCACAGCCTTGGCTGTTCTTCCGGCAATTTCAAGAACCTTTCCGTCGAAGAAGCACTTTGCTCCCTTGCTGCCGAGCGTCTCCACAACGACAGCGATCTGATATTCCTCCATCAGGGAGAAGATATTGTCTTCCCCGCCGACCATGTCGACCTCCTCATCCGAAATCTTCAGAAGGTCCACGTACCGGAGTATCTTCCTTACCTCTTCCGCGCACTTTTCTTTATCGTCATTCCACACGACATTGCGGTAGTTAATGTCAAATGCAACCAGCTTCCCCATCTGCGAAGCCTTCTTCATGAATTCCGTAGTCGCCTCCGCCTCGGGACCGGCAGACATGGAAAAGGATGAGGCGTGCACAAGACGTGTATCGGTGATCTCTTCATCGCGAAGATCCTCTTTGGACAGAAGCATGTCCGCCCCCGGCTTCCTCGCGAACGTAAACGTCCTCTCACCGCCCGGATAAAGCGTCACAAACGCCATCGTCGTGACCGCGTCGGGCAGAAGTTCCGGTGTCAGGATCTTCACTCCGTACCCCTCCATGGTCGCGAGAAGAAAACGTCCAAAATCGTCGTCGCCCATGCGCGTGTACATTCCTACATCCAGACCGTTCTTGGCCATCGCGACCGCTGCATTGGCCGGACCTCCTCCCGGATTTCTGATATAACTCGCTTCCTCCGTTCCCGGAATAAAGTCAATGAGAATCTCACCAATAGTGATCGCATCCATATCGCACACCCTCCCGACGAAATAGAGATGACCGCCGCTTACAGCGCCTGCTGCATCTAAAAAGCCGCCATTACAGCGACGTAATGACGGCTTGATTATATCATGAATTATTAGTCCTGTACATAAGGAAGGATCGCCATATGACGGGCGCGCTTGATTGCCGTTGTCAGCTCACGCTGATGCTTGGAGCAATTGCCGGTGATTCTTCTCGGAAGGATCTTCCCGCGCTCAGAGATATATCTCTTGAGCTTATTCACGTCCTTGTAGCTGATCTCACTGTCTTTTCCGCAGAATACACAGACTTTCTTTCTTCTGTGAAATCCGCCTTTTCTTCTGAATCCACCTTCACTGTTTGATCTCTGGAAAGCCATACTGTTATCTCCTTCTTGTCAAATTCGATTCTTAGTTAAACGGCAGTTCTTCGTCGATCCCGTCCGGGATATTCATGAATCCGCTGTCCGGGCCGTCCGCCGGAGCACGGGACGCAGCCGGGGCCGGCTCTCCCGCATAGCTGTCAGCGGATGCCGCGGGACGATAAGCGGACGCATTCTGCTGGCTCACCGCCTTACTCTCTGCGAATTCAATATTCTCGGCGACGATTCTGGTGCCATACACCTTCTGGCCGTCTCTGTTGGTATAGTTATTGTTCTCGATTCTGCCCTGAAGAACAATCTTGGTTCCTTTCCTCAGGTACTTTTCGATGAATTCCGCCTGTCTTCCAAACGCGCTGCAGTCAAAGAAATCCGTCTCCTGCTGCCCCTCCCTGCGGAATCTGCGATCCACCGCGATGGAAAAGCGCGCGAGCGCCGTGCTGTTCTCCCCGGCGGAGTAACGCACCTCGGGGTCTCTTGTTAAACGTCCCATTAAGATCACTGTATTCATTCTTACACCTCACTGTCTATCGTAAGCGGCATTGGCCGCTTTACTGCCGCACCGACCGCAACCCGCGAAGGAGCATACCGCCTTATGCGATCATATTCATCCGGTCGGGAACGCTATATTAATAACGCTCACTGTTGTCACAGGGTACATGATGGTTAATGGGCCTATCACGAATGCTCTTCGGATTTACTCCTCCGCTGCCTCTTCAGGCGCTTCTTCTGCTGCAGGGGATACTTCTTCCTCTGCCGCCTCTTCCGCTTCCGCAGCAGCTTCAGCTTCTTCCGCTGCCGGAGCCTCTTCCGTCTTCTCAGGGGCAACCGAGAACGTATCGTTCTCACCCTTGCGGACGACAAGATATCTGAGGACGTTGTCCATAATTCTCATACGCGCTTCCAGTTCGTTCGGCGTTTCAGAACCGGATTCAAACTGAATGAAATAATAATACGCTTCTGTCTGCTTGTCGATCTCGTAGGCAAGTTTGCGCTTTCCCCACTCTTCGGTCTCGCCGACAGTGCCGCCGTGACGGGCGATGTATTCCTTCGCTCTGTCAAGGACAGTATTTCTTGCTTCGTCATCCAGCTTCGCGCTGATGACCAGTGCCAGTTCATACTTGTTCATAACCGTTATTACCTCCTTATGGTCATTTGGCCTTCCCGTCTGTTGGCAAAGTCCGGGAAGACAAGGAACATGATGAAAAAACTCTCGCGAAAAAGTATCATAACACATACGGGAGAATCCCGCAAGCATCAGTTGCACTACAGGATTGACAAAGTTTATCAGCTGAACCTTTACCGCACCTCAATGGCGCCGAGCACCTCTCCGATCGGATCACTGATCACAAGATCCGCCCCCCGGTCGCGCGACGTCGCGGACTTATTGATCAAAACAAGCTTATCCCCATGGAAATAATCGATGAGGCCGGCTGCAGGATAAACGACAAGTGATGTGCCTCCGATGATAAGCACATCCGCTTCCCGGATGGCGCGGACCGCACCCTCGATGACATTCTGGTCAAGCCCCTCCTCATAGAGAACGACGTCCGGCTTGATGAGCCCGCCGCAGGCATCACAGACCGGAACACCCTCCGCGTCCTTAATATAAGCCGCATCGAAGAACTTGCCGCATTTTGTGCAGTAATTCCGGTGAATGGAGCCATGGAGCTCATATACGCGCCTGCTCCCCGCTTTCTGATGGAGTCCGTCAATATTCTGCGTCACGACGGCAGTCAGTTTTCCCTTCTCCTCAAGCTCCGCGAGCTTTAAGTGGGCGGGATTGGGGTCCACATCAAGAATCAGCATTTTGTCCTTGTAAAACCGGTAGAATTCATCCGTCTTCCGCACAAAGAATGAATGGCTGATGATTGTCTCCGGCGGATAGTCGTACTGCATATGATAAAGGCCGTCCTGGGAACGGAAATCCGGTATGCCGCTCTCGGTGGATACACCGGCGCCTCCGAAAAAGACAATGCGGTTATGCGCATCAATGATCGACTGCAGTTTCATAATCGCTTCCGTATTCATCGTGTACTCCTTTCTTCTCCCTGCCCCCTTTGCTTCTGCACTGTACAGGCGGGCGGCTGTTCAAGCAGGTAAGCGGACATCTGCATTCTGCTTCGCTCCACGCTCATGAACCCCGGCCGCTGAAGGCGGAGGACAGTTCACGCGGTTCAATACTCGTATTCTTCTCCGATCTCCTCGTAACCGTCGTACTCCTCAGGCACGTCTGCCTCCCCCGGTTCCCCGTAAATCTCCATGCCGGCGCCTGCTTCAATTGCCGCGTCCAAAGATGTCCTGATCCCTTCCAGAAGATGCGGAGCCGGATCCTCGCGCTGTCCTTCCGCGCGGAACGGGCGGTCACTTGAGACGCACTTGCCGATCACCACATTCCGCTTTGAGGAGTCAGATGTACAGGTCGAAAGAATTACGGTCTTGTCATTTTTTGAGAGCGGAATATCAAAAGCTGCTTCCGAAGCTGCCGCGATCCGCTTCTCCCAGGCGAGGAATTCACTGCCGTTCTGATCGTAGAGAACATAAACATCCGAACTCACATCCGTCGTAAAGATCGAGAATATATGGTACCGGTAATTGCCCTTCGGTGTCAGGATCCAGAAATACGGCGCCGCTTCATATTTAGCGGGATCTTTTAATTGCTTCAAGCTCCCGAACATACTGCCGTTCCGCATATTGTGTCCATAGACAATCGTATTGGGATCCGTAAAATCCGACCGGTTATGGCAGTCCTCAAAGATCGATCCGGCAAACAGATACTGCTGACGGAACGTTCTGTGAAGGTAGAAGTCATTATCACTGCTCTGGCAGATCGGATAGTTGATCCCGGGAAGCGCGTCTACATACAGCCAGCCGACGATGTCCGGGTTGATTTCTCCCAGTTCCTTCCAGTCCACAGAAATCGGAGGATCCGCGTCCTCGACCAGCATCGGCTCCTCTTCCGTCTCCCCGTCCGTTAAAGACGGTTCGCCGGACTTCTCCGCGCCGGATTCCTCTTTCCCGGATGTCTCCCCTTCCGGCCTGTTCTCACCGCCGGGAGGGTTCCCGAAAGGCTGTGTGAACGTATCGGCAATATCATCATACTCCTGATCTGCCTGCCTGTATCCGTTAAATATGACAAAGAGCCTGTACCCGGAATAGCAGAAAACCGCTATCGCCGTGAGCAGGATCAATGTCCGTATGAGACCGAAAGAGCGTCTCTTCGGTCTGCCGCTTGAGTTCGAAGTGCTCATTTCCCTTCCAGAATCTTATCTATACTGACAAGTTTGACACTTAAAACAAATACCTCCGCCGCCTTCTTCAGCTCCCTGAGTGTCGGGTAGGACGGTGCGATGCGGATGTTGCTGTCCCGCGGATCCTTGCCATAGGGGAAGGTTGCTCCGGCCGGAGTGAGCTTCACGCCCACTTCCGCGCACTTTGCGACAATCGCCTTCGCGCAGCCGTCCAGCGCGTCAAAGGAGATGAAATACCCGCCCTTCGGTTCTGTCCATGTCGCGATCCCCAATCCGCCAAGTTCTGTCCGGAACGTCTCTTCCACCGCCTCGAATTTGGGGCGCAGAATATCTCCGTGCTTAAACATATGGGCACGCATATTGGCCATATTTCCAAAGAACCGGACATGCCGGAGCTGGTTCATCTTATCGTGGCCGATCGTCTGAATCTGCAGGCTCTTCCTGATCTCGTCCAGATTCTTCTTCGACGCCGCGATGGCCGCGATGCCGGATCCCGGGAATGTGACCTTCGAAGTGGAAATAAACTTATAAACGATATCCGGGTGGCCCGCTTTGTTGCACTCATGCAGGATTTCGAGCAGGAAATCCCTGTTCTCGGGCTCCTCATAAAGATGATGGATCGAGTAGGCGTTGTCCCAGTAGATACGGAAATCCTCTGCCGCCGGCTCGAGCGCCGCAAACCGTCTCACCGTCTCCGTGGAATAGGTGTATCCCTGCGGATTGCTGTACTTCGGCACACACCAGATTCCTTTCACTGACGGGTCGTGGTTGACATACTCCTCCACCATATCCATGTCCGGACCCTGCGGAGACATCGGTACATTGATCATGTCAATCCCGAAGAACTCCGTGATCTTAAAGTGCCGGTCATAACCCGGCACCGGGCACAGGAACTTCACGCCGTCCTGTTTGCACCAGGGCGTCGATCCGCACACTCCGGTCGCGTAGGATCTCGCCACCGTATCGAACATAATATTGAGCGATGAGTTGCCGTAGATGATAATACTGTCCGGTCCGACTTCGGACATATCTCCCATAAGTTTTCTCGCTTCCGGAATGCCGTCCAGAATTCCGTAGTTCCGGCAGTCCGCAGCCGTCTCGTCGAGAAAATAGCTGCCGGAATCCAGCACGTCCATCATCTCGTTGGACAGCTCCAGCTGCGCCGTTGAAGGTTTGCCTCTCGACATATCCAAAGAGAGCCAAAGTGATCTTGTTTCTTCATATTTCTCTGAAAGACGCGCCTTCTCCTGCTCCAGCTCCTCGCGCGTCATCTCCGCATATGGTTTCATAATAACTCCTCAATACCCCCGTTAAAGATAACAGGACAAGTTTAGCTGAACAGGATGCCCGTGTCAAGGCACGGAAATGGACTGCCCGGCAGGGACGGGATATTTCCCGTTTGTGATCCTGTCCCGGAGGTCCGGGGCGCAGGACCGCTGAGAGTTGTAAAAACGACAGCTTCCGGGGTTGGCGCTTTACTCGCCGCCCCATGTGCGATATGATGTTGTGGCAGTATTTTGTAATTCCGGGGAGGTTCCATATGTGGACAGCAGACGGTTGGAAAGACTATGAAGTGATTGATACTTCCATGGGGGAAAAACTGGAGCGATGGGGAGAGTATCTCCTGATCCGGCCGGACCCGCAGGTCATATGGCAGACAGAACGCACTTCTCCGGGATGGGCGTCCCCGAGCGCCCGCTACCGGAGAAGTTCAAAGGGAGGCGGGAGCTGGGAGTTTTTTGATCTGCCTAAGGAGTGGCAGATCTCCTATAAAGACCTGCACTTTCACCTGAAACCGTTCAGCTTCAAGCACACGGGGCTCTTTCCGGAGCAGGCTGTGAACTGGGACTGGTTCAGCGGCCTGATCCGGGAATCCGGACGCAGCATCAAAGTCCTCAATCTCTTTGCGTATACAGGCGGGGCGACATGCGCGGCGCTTCAGGCCGGCGCGTCGGTCACGCATGTGGATGCGGCGAAGGGCATGGTCAGCTGGGCCAGGGAGAACGCGGAGGCGTCGGGTCTGTCGGAGCGGCCGGTGCGCTGGCTCGTGGACGACTGCACGAAATTCGTGAAGCGGGAGATCCGCCGCGGCAGCCGATATGACGCTGTCATAATGGACCCTCCCTCTTATGGGAGAGGCCCGAAAGGGGAGATCTGGAAGCTGGAAGATACCGTTTTTCCCCTGCTGAAAGACTGCGCGGAGCTTTTAAGTGACAAACCGCTGTTCTTCCTCATCAACTCCTACACCACAGGTCTGCAAAGCGGTGTTCTCACATATATGCTGTCATCTGTGCTGAAGGAGCACCGCCCCTCCTGTGTGGAATCCGATGAAGTGGGTCTTCCCGTTCGGGAAAATGGGCTGGTCCTCCCCTGCGGATGCGCAGGACGCGCCGTCTGGCTGTAAGAGGAAAGGCGCTTTGCAGCATGCATCTCCAGGTAAAAGCCTTTCGCGTTCCTCCGTATTGAAGAAAGAATCGCTGCTTTGATCCCCTGCTTTGGACGCAGGGCTCTTCTTCCCCGAGAGAATAAAGTCCGCAAGCGGACTTCAACTCCCCCGCCCCTCATTCATGAGGGGAGCGCAGCCGGACTTTTGCGCCGGGCACGGTCGCGTAGGCGACATCTTCCTTACGTGCCCGTGTGCATCCTGCCGGAGGCTTTTTATCGAATAGGGAATTCCGCGGAATTTCCTATTCGATAAAAAAAGAGGGTGGAGTCATCAATATGATTCCATCCTCTTTCTGTCTGTACTATTCAGCTGTACTTTTCAGCTGTCCGGCGTCTTTATTGCTTAAGCGTCGTTAAACTCTCCCCATACGGGGCGATCCCCGCATCAGTCAAAGAGAGACGCACTCACATAACCGGAACCTCCCTCGAAGGAGATGCGGTACCAGCCGTCCTCATTTCCAAGAACTGTTACCACGTCTCCCGCATAGAGAACGCCGATCACATTGTCATCGTCCTCATCGACATACGGATCGGAACGAACATTCGCCGAAGCAGCTGTTACTGTCGCGGTATTGCCCTCTCCGTGAACGCCGCCTTCATCGGTCTCCTCGATATCAATCTGATCGGTCTCGTCGAGGTCGGACGGGGTTTCATGCTCCTCCTCGTTCTCCGCTTCCTCTTCATACGGATCATCTTCGGAAGTCTGCTGCGGAGTCTCCTCTTCATGATCACTGGAGCTCAGCGCTGCTGGAGTCTCCTCCTCGTCCTCGTCCGCATCCACGTCCTCATCATCCTCTTCATCATAGTTGGCGCCGGCAGTCGGAGCCTCCGGCTCTGTTTTCTCCTGCGCGGGCTGACCGGCCGGCTTCTCGATCGTCTGCGCGGCAATCTCGGGAAGAGTATCCGCCGCCTGCTCAGCCACTGATACCGTACCGGAGACAACAGACTCAGCGGCTGCTTCTTCCGTCACAACCGGTTCCACCGCTTCCGCGGCGGAATCACTGTCTGTGAGAGATGTGATCGAATTCGCATTTCCGCATGCTGTCACTCCAAGTGCCATCAGAGCAGCTGCCAGTACGAGAGCTGTTCCATATCTGTATTTCTTCATCGTAACATCCCCTTTCTGAACAGAATCCTAATCTTCCGTCTCCCCAAAACGGAGACAGGGACTGCCTGAATCGGTTCAGGCTGAATCATTATTTAATAGGCCTGTCATGCCATTCTACCACTTTCATGGCTGCTCCGTCAACCGGCGCCGTCCTTCCGGCCGGTGCGGCTGTTTCAGCAAAAGGCAGAGTCCGCAAGCGGCTTTTTCATTCCCTGCCCGTGTACATCCTGCCGGAGGCTTTTTATCGAACAGGAAGTTCTCCGGAATTTCCTGTTCGATAAAAAACCTGCCGGGGAAATACCCCGGCAGATTCAGTCAGCATGTATTTCGGTATTCAGATCGAATTACTCAACGATGGAAGCAACTCTTCCGGAACCGACAGTACGGCCGCCTTCACGGATCGCGAATGTAAGACCCTGCTCCATAGCGATCGGGTGAATCAGCTCGATGGTCATCTCGACGTTGTCGCCGGGCATGCACATCTCTGTGCCTTCCGGAAGCGTGATCACGCCGGTGACGTCCGTTGTTCTGAAGTAGAACTGCGGTCTGTAGTTATTGAAGAACGGAGTATGACGGCCGCCCTCATCCTTGGTCAGAACGTAAACCTGAGCAGTGAACTTGTTGTGGCAGGTCACTGTGCCGGGCTTCGCGACAACCTGTCCGCGGACGATACCGGTACGGTCGATACCACGAAGAAGGACGCCGATGTTGTCGCCGGCTTCCGCCTGATCCAAAAGCTTATGGAACATCTCGATACCTGTAGCGACGGATGTGTCAACCTTCTCCTTGACGCCGAGGATTTCGACCGGATCCATAACCTTCAGAGTTCCTCTCTCAACACGGCCTGTCGCAACAGTTCCGCGTCCGGAGATCGTGAAGACGTCCTCAACCGGCATCAGGAACGGCTTGTCCGTATCACGGACCGGCTCCGGAATCCACTCGTCAACAGCATTGAGGAGTTCCATAACGGCATCGCCCCACTTGCTGTCCGGATCATTGAGGGCCTGCAGAGCAGAACCGCGGATGATCGGTGTATCCTCAGAGAAACCATACTCTGTAAGAAGTTCAGTAACTGCCATCTCGACCAGCTCAAGGAGATCGTCGTCATCAACCATATCACACTTATTGATATAAACGTCCATAGCCGGAACACCGACCTGGCGGGCAAGAAGCACGTGCTCATTGGTCTGCGCCATAACGCCGTCTGTAGCAGCAACAACGAGAATCGCACCGTCCAT
>JAFRMI010000037.1 GCA_017430765.1 Lachnospiraceae bacterium
ACCGGATCTATGGAGATCCTTACATTACGACTTTAACTGCCACCGTTCTGCCGACCTGCGCGGCGTCGAACGGGATGACACAGCCTTCCGCTTTTGCGCCGTCAACGAACATCTCTTTTACACCTTTTTCCGACCCGTTCGTCACGACTTCGATTTCGTAATTTACGCTGCGATATCTGCGGCAGACTTTGAAGTTCCCGAAATCATGCGGCACGCAGGGATTCACCATGAGGCCGGAGAGCGTCGGGTACACGCCCAGGATATACTGTGAGATATCCGTAAAGGTCCAGGCCGCGGTTCCTGTGAGCCAGGAATTCTTACCCTGCCCGAAGAATCTGGCGTCGCGGCCCGCCACCATCTGGGAGTATACGTACGGTTCTGTCATATGAATCTCGCTTTTATCTTCCAGGAAAGCGGGACAGGTCTTTTTGTAGATTTCGAAGGCGCGGCTGCCCCGCCCGATCACGGTTTCCGCGATAGAGACCCACGGGTTGTTGTGGCAGAAGATACCGGCGTTCTCCTTGTAGCCCGGCGGGTAGGAGGAGATCTCTCCCAGCTCCAGATGGTATCTTGTGTAAGCCGGCTGCAGGATCATAATGCCGTACTCGGAATCGAGCCGCTCACGGACGGAGTCGAGCGCCTTTACGGCCTCCCCCGTCTCCACGCCGACGCCCGCAAGTACGCAGAACCCCTGCGGTTCGATATAGATCTGCCCCTCATCGCACTCCGCCGAGCCGACCTTGTGACCGAACGCGTCATAGGCGCGGACGAACCACTCGCCGTCCCACCCGTCCGACAGAAGGGCTTTTTCCATCGCGGCGACTTCCGTGAGGGCACGCGACGCCTCTTCTTCTTTGTTAAGGAACCGGCACAGGTCAGCGTACTCGCGGCCGTATTTGACAAACATGCCTCCGATGAAGACGGACTCCGCGACCGGCCCTTCCGAGGGACCGAATGTCTGGAAACTTTCGCCGGGGTGTTCGGAGAAGCAGTTGAGATTCAGGCAGTCGTTCCAGTCGGCGCGGCCGATCAGGGGAAGACCGTGCGGACCCCTGTGGGTAACAGTGTAGTTGAAAGAGCGCGTCAGATGCTCGAAGAGAGTTGTCGCGCAGGATGCGTCATTGTCGTAGGGCACCATCTCCTCAAGGATCGAGAAATCGCCTGTTTCACGGATATAGGCCGACGTGCCGGCGATCAGCCACAGGGGATCGTCGTTGAAACCGGAGCCGATATCCGCATTGCCCTTCTTGGTGAGCGGCTGGTACTGGTGGTATGCGGAGCCGTTCTCAAACTGCGTCGACGCGATGTCGATGATCCGCTCCCGCGCGCGGTCCGGGATGAGGTGCACGAACCCCAGAAGGTCCTGGCAGGAGTCGCGGAATCCCATGCCCCGCCCGATCCCCGACTCGTAATAAGAAGCGGAGCGGCTCATATTGAAGGTGATCATGCACTGGTACTGATTCCAGATATTGACCATCCGGTTGACTTCTTCACTGCCCGTCTCGACGTGGAAATTGGAGAGCAGGTCCGACCAGTAGGTCTGCAGCTTGAGAAATGCGGCCATGACGTCCGCATCCGTTTTATACCTGTCCATCATGGCCAGAGCGGGCGCTTTGTTGATGATGCCCCGCTTTATCGCCTCGTAGTCGTCTGCGGCGGCCTGCCCTTCCCACTTGGATTCGGGCGGGTTCTCGCAGTAACCCAGGACGAATACATACGATTTCGTCTCTCCCGGCGCAAGCGCAACCGTGATCGCGTGTGACGCCACCGGGTACCACCCCGACGCTATGGAATTTGCCGGTTTGCCGGAGACAACCGTATCCGGGCAGTCGGGGCCGTTGTAGGCGCCGAGAAATGCGTCGCGGCTCGTCTCAAATCCGTCCACATCCGCATTGACCGTGTAAAATGCGTAATGGTTCCGCCTCTCACGGTATTCCGTCTTGTGGTAGATGGTGGAGCCGATCACTTCAACTTCGCCGGTCGACAGATTCCGCTGGAAGTTCTGCTGGTCGTCGAGCGCGTTCCAGAGGCACCATTCAATATATGAGAAGAGCTGGATAGTTTTCGGCTCCTTCGACTCGTTGGTCAACTTCAGCTGCTGCACTTCACAGGTGTCGTCCATCGGGACGAAGTGAAGGACGTCCGCACCGATGCCGTCTTTTGAGGAAGAGAAGCGTGTATAACCGAGACCGTGCCGGCACTCGTAGCGGTCGAGCGGCGTACGGGTCGGCTGCCATGCCGGGTTCCAGACAGTATCGCCGTCCTTTATATAGAAATATTTACCGTTATTGTCGTACGGAACACTGTTGTAACGGTACCGCGTGATGCGAAGAAGCTTGGCATCTTTATAGAAGGAATAGCCGCCGCCCGTATTGGAAATCAGGGTGAAAAAATCCTTGTTCCCCAGATAATTGATCCAGGGAAGCGGTGTCTTTGGGGTGTTAATGACATATTCTCTGCCAGCGTCGTCAAAGAAACCGAATTGCATACAGCATCTCCTTTGCTAAACCGATTAAGTTAAACTACATAATAAAAGTATGAATAGGACTATTATAGGTGCAGAAAACGTCAAAAGCAAGGGAAATTTGGGCTCTTTGGAAAATGCGGCATATTAAAACGATTTCTTGTTTTCTTTCGGGAGAGCCGGAATTTATTTTCAGGAATTTTCGGAGCTGAAGGAGAAAGCGCGGCTTTACTGGCTGCATTTTTCTATATTAGAAGAAATAAAGTGGGCAGGACCGAGCAGACGAAGCGAAAATTACGAAAACAGAACTTAAAAATTTCAAATTCTGCTTGCACCTGACGAAAAAGTGAGGTATAGTTAAGATGTCGAAAACGTTTGAGAGATGAAAGGAACACAGCATGGTTTCCATGAAGGATATCGCTGCCCGCTGCGGCGTTTCAGTGGCGACGGTCAGCAAAGCTCTGAATGATCACAGCGACATCAGTGAAGCCACGAAGAGACTCGTCAGAAAATGCGCACAGGAGATGGGGTATTTCCCGAACTCCTCCGCGAGGGCACTGAAGACCAACCGGACGTATAATCTCGGTGTACTGTTTGTTGACCGGGCCAGGAACGGGCTCACGCAGGACTATTTTGCAAGGGTTCTGGACAGCTTTAAGGTCGCGGCGGAGGCGAAGGGGTATGACCTGACATTCATCAACTGTGATAAGACGACACAGCGGATGACCTATCTCGAGCACAGCCGCTACCGGGGCGTGGACGGCGTCGTCATCGCCTGCGTGGACTTTGACCAGACGGAGGTTTCGGAACTGATCCGGAGCGAGATTCCGGTTGTTACGATTGACCACAGCTTCGACAATAAGCCGTCTGTGGTATCTGACAATATCCGCGGGATGCGGGATCTGGTGGAGTACATCGCCTCCTGCGGGCACAGGCGGATCGCCTATGTGAACGGGGGCGATAAGTCGAGTTCATCGGTCACGCGAAACCGGATCGGGAGCTTTTACCGCACGATGGCGGATCTGGGCATCCAGATTCCCGAGGAATATGTACTGGATGCGGATTACCGGAACCCGGAGCTGACCAGGGCGTGCGTAGAGAAACTGCTTGACTGCAGGGAACGGCCGACCTGTATTCTTATGCCGGACGACCTGGCGGCCATCGGCGGGATCAACGCGATCCATGACCGCGGACTGCGGATCCCGGAGGATGTCTCCATCGCGGCTTATGACGGAATCGATATCGCAAAATATCTTGAGCCCAAGATCTGTACGATCGAGCAGGATACCGCGACGATCGGGAGCAAAGCGGCGGAGAAGCTGATCGGCCTCATCGAGCACCCGAAGACGACACTGATCGAGAGAATTCTTGTGGAGGGGACCCTTCTTCCGGGCAATTCTGTCGCGAAGATCGGGTAGGAAGGGTGCGCGTGCGGCGGCCTTGGCGGAGTGAGGCATTATCATAACGGAATGACTGCGGAGCGGTGCGGGAAGAGGTTCCCCGCGCCGCTTCCTGCGGTTTTGCCTTGTTATTTTCACAGCACACGGGTATAGTAGAAGATGTGTGATTGTTCGGGGCGGCTGAACGATTGCGCACTTGTTTGAGGAACCTTTTATGGCGGAGGAAGTAATGGGCAGAATAGGATTTGACAACGATAAATATCTGAAGACGCAAAGTGAGCACATCCGGAACCGGATCCACGCTTTTGGCGGCAAGCTGTATCTGGAATTCGGCGGCAAGCTGTTTGACGATTACCACGCGTCCCGCGTTCTCCCGGGATTTCACCCGGACTCCAAGATCCGGATGCTGAAGGAGCTCCGCGACCAGGTGGAGATTGTGATCGCTATCAATGCCGCGGATATTGAGAAAAATAAAGTCCGCGGAGACCTGGGAATCACATATGATATGGATGTTCTGCGTCTGGCGGACGCATTTACCGGAGAGGGACTCTTCGTGGGTTCTGTTGTCCTTACCCGCTTCGCGGAGCAGCCGGCGGCGATTGCGTATGCGAAAAAGCTGAAAGCGCTGGGTATGAAAGTGTACCGCCATTATCCGATTGAAGGTTATCCGTCCAATTTGCCGCTGATCGTGAGCGATGATGGCTACGGGCGCAACGACTTTATTGAGACGACGCATCCGCTTGTCGTCGTCACGGCGCCCGGACCGGGCAGCGGGAAGATGGCGACGTGTTTAAGCCAGCTCTACCATGAGCACAAGCGCGGCGTGGAGGCCGGGTATGCCAAGTTCGAGACATTTCCGATCTGGAATCTGCCGCTGAACCACCCCGTCAATCTGGCCTATGAAGCGGCGACGGCGGATCTTGACGACGTCAACATGATCGATCCCTTCCATCTGGAAGCCTATGGTGAAACGGTCGTCAATTATAACCGCGACGTGGAAGTATTTCCCGTACTTTCGGCAATTTTTGAGAAGATCTCCGGAACGTCCCCGTATAAGTCACCGACAGATATGGGCGTCAATATGGCCGGGAACTGCATCTTTGACGACGAGGCGGTCCGCGATGCGGCGAAGCAGGAGATCATCCGGCGGTATTTCCAGGCGGAGTGCGAGAAGAGAAAGGGCAATGCCGGAGACCAGCCGGTGAGGAAGATAGATCTCCTGATGAAGAAGGCGGGAATCTCCCTCTATGACAGGCCGGTTGTCGCGGCAGCCAATATCAAGGCGCAGCAGACGGGAAATCCGGCGGCGGCGATGGAAATGGCTGACGGCTCGATCCTGACGGGAAAGACGTCTCCGCTGCTCGGGGCGTCCTCCGCCCTTCTGCTCAACGCGCTGAAGAAGCTTGCGGGGATCGAGGACAGCGTCAGGCTTCTGCCAAGGGCGTTCATTGAGCCGGTGATGGATCTTAAGATGAATGCGCTTGGAAGCGACGAGAATTCCCTGCTTCATCTGAACGAGATCCTGATTGCGCTTGCGATTGCGGCGGTAACGGATCTGAATGCCAGGGAGGCTCTGAAACAGATCCCGAATCTCAAGGGGCTGGAGGCACATTCCTCGGTCATCCTCGCGCAGATCGACGAGGGCGTCTTCAAAAAACTCGGCGTCAATCTGACCTGTGAGCCGAACTACGAGAGTAAAAAACTGTACCACAAATAGGACGCGGTGACTGTCGGATCAAGCGGATCCCGGCAGTCCCTTTTTTTTCTATGTTCATGAATCCATTGACTTCTGTCCTTTATGCGAATATGGTTAAAGTATCATAGAAGAAACACGCATGTTAGGAGGTCCGGATGAACGAACAGGAAATTCTTGCATATCTGAAAGAGGCATTTAAAGATGCATTTGGCGGTGACGGTTCCGATGCGCATTTTTATTTTGCGCCCGGGCGCGTCAATCTGATCGGAGAGCACACGGATTACAACGGCGGCCATGTGTTTCCCTGCGCCCTCACGCTTGGGACATATGCGGCTGCCAGAAAGAGGGCGGACCGGACCGTCAGACTCATGTCGCTCAACATGAAGGATGCGCCGCTGGTTGAGTTTACACTGGATGATGACCCGGACCTTGCTGCCGGCAGGGCTTCCGGCGGTGTGTCGGGGGCGGGATGGGCCAACTATCCCAAGGGTGTCATCCGCGCTGCCTACGACTACCGCAAAAAATTCATACGGGAGGCGATCCCGATTCTGCCCTCCGGCCTCGATGTCGTCTTTTATGGAAATATTCCCGCGGGTTCCGGCCTCTCTTCGTCTGCTTCCCTGGAAGTTCTGACCGGCCTCATCCTGCGGGAGGAGTTCGGTCTGGTCGAGATCTCGCAGGAGGATATTGCCATTCTCGGACAGAAAGCGGAGAATGAATATGTCGGCATGAACTGCGGCATCATGGACCAGTTCGCTTCTGCCATGGGGAAGAAGGGGTATGCGATCTTCCTTGATACCAACACGCTCGATTACACATACGCCCCTCTGAAGATGCCGGATGCGTCCATCGTGATCACGAACAGCAAGGTGAAGCACTCCCTGGCCTCATCGGAGTACAACACGAGACGGAGCGAGTGTGAAGAGGCACTGCACCGCATTCTCTATTATCTCCGGAAACTTGAGGCGGACTCCACTCGCCCGGAGGACCTCCCCTCTGCCTCTGAGGTGGAGGCGCTCGGCGATCTGGAGCCGGCTGTATTTGACCGGATCAAGCGGACGATTGGGGACGAGGATCTGATCCGGCGCGCGCGCCATGCGGTCTATGAGAATGCGCGCACAAAGCAGGCTGTATCTGCCCTTGAAGCGGGGGATCTGGAGGAGTTCGGAAGGCTGATGAATGCCTCTCATGTTTCCCTTCGCGATGATTACCAGGTGAGCTGCCCCGAGGTGGATTTCCTGGTAGAGGAGGCCTGGAAGCTGCCGGGTGTTCTGGGAAGCCGGATCACGGGCGGCGGTTTCGGCGGCTGCACAGTGAGTATTGTGAAAAATGAAACCATCCCGGACTTCCGGACACATCTGGCCGACGCCTACCGCGCATACTGCGGAAAGAGGCGGAATTCTATATTGTGAGCCCGGGGCAGGGGGCACACAAGCTGTAAGAGATCGGATCGGCCTCTCTTAGACGTTCTGTGTTTGTTATCATAAAGCAGCGCGGGAGTGCGCGGGCTGTAAGGGATCAGAGCGGCGTAATGGAACAATAAAGCCGCGCAGGCGCTATATGGAGGGTGCGGCGGCTGCATTTTTACGGAGGAGATGTACTATGAAAGTGCTTGTAACTGGAGGGACAGGGTTTATCGGAAGCCACACTGTCGTAGAGCTTCTTGCGGCCGGATATGATGTGGTGATCGTGGATAATCTGTACAACTCGAAAGCGATGGTCGTGGACAGGATCGAGGAGATCACCGGCAAAAGACCGGTGTTCTACGAGGCGGACGTGCTCGACCGCGGGAAGCTGGCCCGGATTTTTGAGGAGCAGGCGGCGGATGGGACGCCGATTGAAGCGGTGATCCACTTCGCGGGGTATAAGGCGGTCGGCGAATCCACAAAAAAGCCGATCGAGTATTACCACAATAATCTGGAGACCACACTTGTTCTGTGCGATACCATGCGCGCACATAACTGCAAGAAGATTGTGTTCTCGAGTTCGGCGACTGTGTACGGGGATCCGGCTTTTGTGCCGATCACCGAGGAGTGCCCGCTCGGGGAGACGACGAATCCCTACGGCGCTACGAAGTCGATGCAGGAGCGGATCCTGACGGATATCTGGAGAAGCGACAACGAGTGGCAGGTCATGCTGCTCCGCTACTTCAACCCGATCGGCGCGCACAAAAGCGGATTAATTGGAGAGGACCCCAAGGGAATTCCGAACAATCTTCTTCCGTATGTCGCGCAGGTCGCTTCCGGAAAACTCGAGAAGATCCATGTCTTCGGCGATGATTATGATACGCCGGACGGCACGGGCGTGCGGGATTATATTCACGTCGTGGATCTGGCGAAGGGGCATGTGAAGGCGATCGAGGGAATGGAGACGCTTCCGGGGGTCAATATTTTTAATCTCGGAACCGGAACGGGATACAGTGTTCTGGATATCGTGAAGGCTTTTGACAAGGCGTGCGGAAAGGAACTGCCCTATGTGATTGACCCGCGGCGTCCCGGAGACGTGGCGCAGTGCTACTCGGATCCTTCGAAGGCGGAGAAACTGCTTCACTGGAAGGCGGAGAAAACGATCGAGGATATGTGCCGCGACGCGTGGAACTGGCAGTCGAAGAATCCGGATGGCTATGTGGAGGGCACCTGACCGCTTTCTTCGTGAGACAGTCACTTTATGGGACCGGCCGCAATTCAATAATATAGAAAAACACCGCGGGCCTGTGCCCGCGGTGCTGCATTTTGGCTGCATTTTTTGATTGTCAGAAAGCGATATACGCTCCGTAGACATAGCCCGTCACGCCGTTATAACGGACCTTATACCAGTTGTTGTATGTGCTCTCCAGTACCGTGATCTTTGCGCCGGCCGGAATTCCCCCGATGATGTTCCCGCTGCTCGACGGATCCGGCTCACTGCGGAAGTTTACGTCCACGGTGACATGTGCCGAGCCCTCGTTTTTTTTGCCCGTGTCGATCAGCCCGTGATAGATGTAGCCTGTCTGGCCGCGGTAATAGACCTTGTACCAGCCGCTCTCGGTTTCGCCGATGACATCTACGGTGACACCGGGGTCGATGGCTCCGATGATCTCGCTGTCATATCCCGGTTCCCTTCGGAAATTAGCCTGCTCCTTTACGACGCCGCTCATGGTCGTCACTTCCACGTCCGCGTTATTGAGAGGCGTTTCCCCGGAGGATTCTGTGCCTTCCGGGACGAGGCATTTCTCGCTCACATATCCCCTCTGTCCGGCATACGTCACTTTATACCAGCCGCTGTCCGTAAGAAACGTGACGGGGACGACGGTTCCCGCAGGGATGCATCCGATGATGTTGCCGCTGCTTTCTTTTGAAGGAGTGCTGCGGAAATTGGCGGTCGTGATGACGGTGCCCGTCCCGGAGAGCGGCGTCCCGTCGTAATCTTCGGGGACATCATCCGTATCGTCATAGTCTTCGCCGTAAAGTGTCGGCACCTCTTCTGTGTCGTCATCGGCGGTGTCGGGGATATCGACCTCGTCTTCCTCAATTGCGTCGAGTCCGCCGGTCTCATCGTCATAGTCTTCTTCATCGAAAAAAGGAAGATCCTCGAAATCTGTCGCCATGGCTGGCGAAGTGATGGCGAGGGCAGCAAGTCCGGCGGCGGCAGTAAGCATAAATCTGCGGAATCTCATGGCGGGATCTCCTTTCATTTTATCGCATCTCACGCTGCTTTAAGCACCTTCTGCGCAAAGAAATACGCAGAATGATCAGCTGTAATAATAGTAACAGGAGAAAGAAATAAAAGCAAGAAAATGCATCCAATGAGACGCAGACATTGCATTTTTCGGGGAAAATGCTATGATGGTCTGGTATAAAAACCTGCACATGATGAGGATGTGTTTATGAATATTATTATCGCCGGCGACGGAAAAGTCGGGAAGATGCTGACCAGACAGCTCTCGGGAGAGGGGCACGACCTCACCCTGATTGACAATAACCCGAGCACACTGGAATCAACGATTGAAAAATATGACGTGATGTCCGTGATAGGCAACTGCGCTTCCATGGATGTTCTTCGAAGTGCCGGTGTCGAGGAGGCGGATCTTCTCATCGCGGCGACCGGTGTCGATGAGCTGAATATCCTGTGCTGCCAGACGGCGCGCGGCATGAACCCCTCGATCCAGACGATCGCGAGAATCCGGACTCCGGAGTACGCGGAGACCGTAGCGGTGCTGCAGAGCACGTTCGGAATGTCACTGATCGTAAACCCCGAGCGGCAGGCTTCCAGGGAAATCCTGCGCGTGATTCATTATCCGGGATTCCTGAAACGCGAGAAATTCGCGAACGGGATCGTCGAGCTGGTCGAACTGAAAGTCATGGAGGACAGCATCCTTAAGGATAAGCGCCTCCTTCAGCTTCCGGATGTCGTGCGCACACAGGTACTGGTCTGCGCGGTCCTCCGGAACGGGAAGGCGGAGATCCCTTCGGGTGATTTCACGCTCAGGACCGGGGACCGGATCTACGTCACGGCCAGCGGGAGAAACCTCCGGCAGCTTCTGCGGAATATCGGCGTCAACCTGCCGAAGATCCGCTACGTCTACATCGCGGGCGGAGGAAGGTCCTCCTACTATCTGGCGAAGGCGCTGATCGAGGACGGAATCCGCGTCAAGATCCTCGAGAAAGAGCGTGACCGCTGTGAATCTTTGGCGGAACTGATCCCGGAGGCGACGATTGTGCAGGCGGACGTGGGTTCGCGCATGGACCTTGAGCGGGAAAATATGGCCAGTGCCGACGCCGTCGTCACCATGACGGGTCTCGATGAACTCAATGTGATCCTGTCTCTGTATGCGACGAGCATCGGCGTGCCGACCGTCATTACGAAGCTCGGCCGCGCGGAAAATCCTGAGATTCTCGACCAGCTTTCCATCGGGAGCACCGTGTGCCCCAAGGAACTGTGCACGAATGCGATCATCCGCTACGTGCGCGCGATGGAGAACAGTGTTGACGCCGCGCTGACTGTGCGCTCCATTGCGGACGGGCAGGCGGAAGCCATCGAATTCATGGTGGACGAATATACAAAGCACAAGGGAGAGCCCCTGAAAGATATTAATCTTAAGAAGAATGTACTGGTCGCATCCATCACGCGAGGAAAATCGCTGATTTTCCCGAAAGGTGATACGAAGCTTCTCGAAGGGGATCATGTCGTCATTATTGCGGGATCGGAGTCTGCGATCCAGCAGCTGAATGATATCTTCGCGGAATAATGGAGAGAGTCAACCATGAACTATAAAGCCATGCTTCGGGTTCACTCATGGATCCTGTTTATTGAAGCGTCATTTATGGTGCCGGCGCTGATCATATCGCTTGTCACTAAGGACAGGCCTGCAGTGACCGGCTTTGCTGCCGCATCGGTGATTGCGGTTGCTGTCGGCTTCCTGATGCGCGTTCTGTCCAAAGGAGGAAGAACCCGCTTTTATGCGCGGGAGGGGCTGGTGATTACAGGCATGGCCTGGATCGTCCTCTCCCTTGTAGGAGCACTTCCGTTTTATATATCCGGAAGGATTCCGAATTATGTGGATGCATTTTTTGAGATAGTTTCCGGATTCACAACGACCGGGGCATCGGTTCTCAGCGACGTTGAGGCACTGGGAAAGGGGCTTCTCTACTGGAGATCTTTCAGCCACTGGGTCGGCGGTATGGGCGTCCTCGTGTTTTTCCTGGCGATTGTACCGGCAAGCGGGAAGAACGACGGGTATATGCTTCATATTCTCCGCGCGGAATCCCCGGGACCGTCTGTCAATAAGATGGTTCCCCGCATGCGCGATACGGCGGCGATTCTCTACAAGATGTATCTGGCGCTCACCGGTCTCGACATCATCTGCCTGTGTATCGCCAGGATGCCGGTATATGACGCGTTCTGCATCGCGTTCGGGACCGCCGGAACCGGCGGATTTTGTGTCCTCAATTCCGGTATGGCAAACTATACGCCGGCGGCGCAGTATGTGACAACGGTTTTCATGCTGCTTTTCGGCGTGAATTTCGGGATCTATTATCTGCTCGTACTCCGGCAGTTCAAGACATTTTTCAGCGATGAGGAACTGCGGCTGTATTTCTTTATTGTCGCGCTCGCGATTCTCGGGATCGCCGTCAATATCTTCGGAAAGACGGCTTCGACGGAAGGAGTGGAGGCGACTTTCCGCCATGCGTCCTTCCAGGTCGCCTCGATCATTACGACGACCGGGTACTCGACGGTTGATTTTGACATCTGGCCCGGCTTCTCCAAGGCGATCCTTCTTGTGCTGATGTTTGTCGGAGCGAGCGCGGGAAGTACCGGCGGCGGCATCAAGGTATCCCGCGTCCTTCTGCTCATCCGGAACCTGGGGAGGAATATCCACCAGATCTTCCATCCCAACGAAGTGCGCGTCGTGCGGATGAACAGACAGAAAGTGCCGGAGCAGACACTCGCGAACGTGGGCGGATATCTTGCCGCCTATGTGATGATCGTGATCGTGAGTTTCCTGATCGTGGCGGCGGATGGGGTAAATGCGTCCCTTACGACCGATTTTTCCGCCGTGATGGCGACCTTCAATAATATCGGACCGGGATTTGATTCCGTGGGACCTGCGCAGAATTTCGGTCTCTTCAGCAATTTCACTAAGATTATCCTGTCAATGGATATGCTTCTCGGGAGACTGGAGATCTTCCCGATCCTCGCGATTTTTGCGCCGGGTACATACAGAAAGAACTGAAAAGAAGGATGACTGATATTTTGATATAGTGTTTTTGGCGGCTGTATCGAAGGGGCTGCCTTCATATGGCAGCAGTGCTCCCGACTGTAACTTATTGACGGGGAGTGTTCATATGGTTCAATATTTGGTGTGCAGAATCTCCCGGGGAACTAGAAATGGTAGTTGATTAATTCTCTGCGAAAAGAGTATAATGAAGCGTGGACTATATCGTTTTTGATTTAGAATGGAACCAGTGCCCTTACGGGAAAAAACGTGAGAATCCGGCACTTCCGTTCGAGATCATAGAAATCGGAGCCGTAAAACTGAATGAGAGGAAAGAGTATCTCGATTCCTTCCATGTGCTGATCCGTCCCGCAGTCTACAAGCGGCTGCATTTTCAGACAAGCCGTGTGGTCGGACTCAAAGAGAAGGATCTGATGAAGGGACAGCCGTTCCGGGAAGCTGCAGAGGCGTTTCTTGACTGGTGCGGCGAGGATGTCCGGTTCTGTACATGGGGAACTCTTGATCTGATGGAGCTTCAGCGAAACCTCGCCTTCTATCATATGGAGGGGAGGCTCGTTGGGCCGATTTTGTATGAAGACGTGCAAAAGCTCTACGCCATCTATACCGGATGCAAAAAAGAGCGAAAATCTTTAAAAGATGCAGTCTCTGCCCTGTGTCTTCCGGAGGATGGGGAATTCCACCTCGCGAAGGAGGATGCGGTTTATACGGCGAAGGTATTCCAGAAGATACCGGATGCGATTATACATGACTATTTCTCGATCGACTGCTTCCGCAATCCGAAGAAGAAAGAGGAGGAGATCTGCATCAGGTACCGGGATTATGAGAAATTCATCTCCCGCGAGTTCCGATCGAAAGAGGAACTGCTCGCGGATTCCGGAGTGATGACAGTGCACTGCTTTCTGTGCGGAAGACCGCTGCGGCGTTCCGTCCGGTATTTTGCGGATTCGGGAGGACGCAACTACACGGCGGTCGGCAGATGCAGTGAACACGGCTTCAGCAAGTCCAAGGTACGTGTAAGGGAAGCGGCTGACGGACGGTACTATGCGATCCGCACGATTCGGCGGATCTCCGACGAAGAAGTAGGGGACATTCGCAGGAAAGTGGCATTTCTGAAGCTGAAAAAACAGGCAAAACGCAAAAAAACGGCGGAAATTCAGGTATCTTCGGGGAACTCCTGAATTAGCACATAGTGTAAGAAATTAGCAAAAAGATTCACACAATTATCAAGGTTTCTATGTTAGTATAGAAACACAACGGGGAAAGACATCACATCCGGATGGCAGCATAAGGGGCTGCCGAAAACAGGGGAAGGAAACAGATTGTGAAGAAACGAAACCAGATAGTTCATACACTGCTCACAGGAGTCCTGATCGGAGGAATGGCTGCGGCGTCGCTGGAGACGGCAGCTGTTAATGTGTCTGCTGCGGAAGAAACAGTGTCGAAGGAAGCTGCGGGTGCGGCGGAGGACGAAGGCGAAGGCAGCGGGGATGCCGGCAGCGAAGGCGGTTCTTCTGATGCCGGTTCAGGATCTTCTTCCGGAGAATCCGGGGAGTCCGGAGATGCGTCCGGCGAGGAAGAGAACACAGTGCCGGAGACGACACCTGTGCCCACACCTGAAGCAGGGACAGAGGAACCGGAGGTGACACCGGAACCCGAAGTGACGCCGGAACCGGCACCTGAGGAAGTGACGCCCGAGCCGGAAGAGGAAGTGGAAGAAAGCTTCGGGCAGGTCAGTTCCGCCGCCGGTAAAGAAGGAAAGAGCGCCCTTATCGAGGAGGGCGTTGAGGAGTCGACCGGCGCCGCGATCGCGGAGGCTGTCGATGATCTGACAGCGGACGGCGAAGAAGAGGATTCCTCCGCGGAGAAGGAAAAGAACGGAGGAAAGAAGGCTGACAAGGAGAAGCTCAGTGAAGCGGAAATCCTGGATGCAGCCCGCAAGGCCGCGGAGTCGAAGCTCGCAGAAGAGAAGGATGCCATGGGCCTCCCGGGCAATTACGGCTTTGCCTTTTCCGACAGAGCGTACTATTCCGGTTCTTACTTTGTTACCGAAGCGCAGAAACGGCTTGCTCTCAGCATCGGCTTTAAGAATGTGGAGAAGGTGTTCGGAAAGCCGAAGACCGGAGTGACCATCAATATCCGTGAGGATAAGAGTCTGGATGCCAGAATCGTCGGCGAACTTGGGAAGGACGGTATCTGCTGTATCCTTGAGAATGACGATGCCGACTGGTTCTTCGTCGAATCCGGAGAGGTAAGGGGCTTTGTCCACAAATCCGTTCTGGGAAGCGGAGAAGTGGTAAACCAATACGTCGAGGAGAAGGGTGAAGAAACCCTTGAGACGGCGACGCAGCTGGTGGATCCGCTGGAGAATAAGGCGTTCCGTCATACCCTGAAGACGACCAAGGAACTCAATTCCATTCTCAATGCGCTTGGAGAGGCGACGGTAAACCGTCAGGCGATGATCTCGTTCTCCATGCAGTTCCTGAGCAATCCGTATGTGTGGGGCGGTGAATCCCTCACACAGGGCTGTGACTGCTCCGGCTTTACACAGCAGGTTTACGCGCAGTTCGGAATGTCTCTGCCGAGATGCTCTTATGAGCAGGCGGAGGTCGGCGTTAAGATCCCGGCAGAAGAAGCCCTTCCGGGCGATCTGCTGTTCTACGCGAGAGACGGCGTCGTCTACCACGTCCTGATGTACATCGGGGACGGCAAGGCAATTAATGCGAGCTCGTCCACGACCGGCATCATCATCTCGAACGTCAATTACAACAAGGTCTGCTGGGCCTGCCGCTTCATCGCGGATACGGCCTCTGCATTCGGCGCCGAGGAAGGCGGGGAACAGACTGTCAGCTACGGCGGCATCCAGGCGGCGGATCTGCAGGAGATCGGCCGGATGGCCTATAACGGTGATACGGCCGCTCAGGAGCAGATTATCGAGGTTCTTGCGAAGGCGGCAGAAACAGAGTATGCAAGTTACGGATTCGCGCGTTCCGTGATTATCGCGCAGGCGATCCGTGAGAGCGGCTGGTGCTCGTTCCCGAGTTCCGGCGCGGGCGTACAGGCGACTGACAACAACGTCCTCGGTATGAACGAGGATCTCAATAACAGCACGTGGACCAGTCCATGGACCGGCAATGCGGCTGTCCGTCTGGTTCCGCAGAATTACGGCGGGGCAGATGTCTACGACTTCGAGTCCATGCGTCTCTATGAGGATGTCGAATCCTGCATGGAGGATTACGCCGCATTTAAAGTCGGTCTTCATCCGGAACTCCGGGGAGAGACGGATGTGGATAAGGTCATCGCCGTCGGCCTTAAGGGCTACGCAACGGATCCGGCTTATCAGACGGCGATCCGGAATATGATCGACAAGTATGATCTGACGAAGTACGACGGAGTGAAGGAAGACGAGGACGCTTCTGATGCCGATGCAGCTGCTCAGGATGCGGCTGAGAACGCAGAAGCACCTGCGGATGCAGCGGATGCAGGAACACCTGCGGAGACAGCTGCACTGGCGGCGGAGACTTCTGCGGAAGAAGCGCCTGCCGCGGATGCGGATGAGGAAGAGGCGGAGATTCCTGACGAGGAGATGGATCTCTCCGAAGCTCCGGAAGAAGCAGCAGACGAAGCGCCTGCAGATGAGGCGGATGCAGCGGCAGAAGCATCCGCGGATGTCGAAGAGGCAGCGGAAGCGGAAGCAGTTCCGGCGGAAGAAGCTGCGGCGGATGATGCATCGGCAGCGGAAGCAGACGAAGCTCCGGCAGATGAAGCATCTGCGGATGACGCAGAGGCAGAGGATGCGGACGATGCTGCGGCGGAAGAAGTTTCGGCAGGTGATGCAGCAGCGGAAGCAGACGAAGCTCCGGCGGATGAAGCATCTGCAGAGGAAGCCGCTTCAGCGGATGCTGCTGATGAAGAAGCAGACGTTTTGGAGGATGCCGAAGAAGTACCTGCCGCTGTCGAAGAGCCGGCTGAGGAACTTCCCGTCGAAGAAGGAGCCGAGGAAGAGATCGTTACCACAGCCATGCCTGATGCGCCGGCGATCTTTGAGGCCGGCGAGGACAGCACGGATTACGGCCAGGATCAGCTCGAACTCATCTGGGCGATTGTCGCAGAGGAAGATGACACGTCCTATGACGGAGCACTCGCTGTCATCAGTACAGCGATGAACCGCGCGGATACGAATTTCGGCGGCTTCGGGCAGAATGCGCTCGGCCAGCTGACTGCCGAGGGGCAGTACCGCTATTCGAAGAGCGTGGATGCTTCCGGCCATTACAAGAACCGCCTCGGCGGCAATGTGCCGAAATTCGTCAAGGATGCCGTAAACGACTGCCTGAAGATGGGCCTTCGCAATACGGAATGTACGGAATTTGCAGATGCGGGAGCGGACGGTGCCGTCCAGATCGGTGCGAACTGGTACAGATAAAGACCGGTTCAGGTAACAAAATTGTTGTTTTCAGCCCATGGCTTTATGCCATGGGCTGTTTTTGTGCTGCCTTGCAGATGGTGCATGCAGCTTTGCAGTCGGTGCATGCAGCCTTGCAGTCGGTGTATGTTACATGCAGCCTCCGGGAGGGGCTCATTGAGCAGGAAAGAGAAATCGAGCCCACAGCAATCGCGCATTCGGGGGCTTAAATCCCTTAAAAGTCCTTAAAATCTTGACACATCTTGCAGTTCGACTGTAAAATAAGGAGTCACGCAAAAATACAATGATTGGAGCTTGCGCCATGTACAAAAAAGTCGATACAAATATGAATTTTGTCGACCGCGAGAAAGAAACGGTAAAGTTCTGGAACGAGAATGATATCTTCAGAAAGAGCATTGAAGAGAGAAAGGACTGCCCCACTTATATGTTCTATGACGGCCCGCCGACGGCAAACGGCAAGCCGCATATCGGCCACGTTCTGACCCGCGTCGTCAAGGACACCATTCCCCGCTATCATACGATGAAGGGGGAGCTGGTGCCGAGAAAGGCCGGCTGGGACACACACGGCCTTCCAGTTGAGATTGAGGTCGAGAAGATGCTCGGTCTTGACGGCAAGGAGCAGATCGAGGCGTACGGCGTCGAGCCGTTCATCGATAAATGCAAAGAGTCTGTCTGGAAATATGAGGGCATGTGGAGAGAATTCTCCGACGTCGTCGGTTTCTGGGCGGACATGAACGACCCCTACGTGACTTACCACGATGATTTTATTGAGTCCGAGTGGTGGGCACTGCAGCAGATCTTCAATAAAGGCCTTCTCTATGAAGGGTATAAGGTCGTTCCCTACTGCCCGCGCTGCGGAACCCCGCTGTCCAGCCACGAGGTCGCGCAGGGATACCGGTCGGTTAAGGAGCGCTCTGCGATCGTCCGCTTCCCCGCGAAGGACGAAGAGGATGTCTGCTATCTCGCATGGACGACGACTCCGTGGACCCTTCTTTCCAATGTCGCTCTCTGCGTGAACCCGGAAGAGGAGTACGTCAAGGCGGAGGCCGCGGACAGCCACAAGTATATTCTCGCGGCGTCCCTTGCGGACAAGGTCCTGTCAATCTTCGGAACCAATGAAGACGGGAGTGCCCGCTATGAAGTTCTTGAGAGGTATAAGGGCAAGGATCTTGAATACAGAGATTACATCCCGCCGTATATCTGCGCGGCAGAGAAGGCGGAGAGTCTGCACAAGCGGGCTCACTACGTGACCTGTGACGCGTATGTCACGATGTCAGACGGCACCGGTATTGTTCACCAGGCGCCGGCATTTGGTGAGGACGACGCGAGAGTCGGACGCAATTACGATCTCCCGCTTGTAAAATTCGTCAATGAAAAAGGCGAGATGACAGAGGAGACTCCGTTTGCGGGAACGCGCGCAAAGCCTTCCGAGAAGGAACTGGCGGAGGGTGCGGTCAGCTGTGACCCCGAAGTTCTGAAGGATCTGGCTGCCCGGGGACTTCTGGTTGACGCGCCGCAGTTCGAGCACGACTATCCGTACTGCTGGAGATGCAATACACCGCTTCTCTACTATGCGCGTGAATCCTGGTTCATCCGTATGACCGCCGTGAGAGACGACCTCATCCGGAACAACAACAAGATCAACTGGATCCCCGCATCAATCGGCAAGGGCCGTTTCGGGGACTGGCTGGAGAATGTGCAGGACTGGGCTCTCTCCAGAAACCGCTACTGGGGCACACCTTTGAATATCTGGGTCTGTGGCGGGTGCGGGGAGAAGATGTCGATCGGTTCCAAGGCGGAACTGAAAGAGAAGGGCGAAAACTGCCCCGATGATATCGAGCTTCATAAACCATATGTCGACAATGTCGTGATCCGATGCCCGAAATGCGGCAAGCCGATGCACCGCGTGCCGGAAGTGATCGACTGCTGGTTTGACTCCGGCTCCATGCCGTTTGCCCAGCACCATTATCCGTTTGAGAATCAGGATCTCTTCAAGGCGCAGTTCCCGGCGAGCTTTATCTCCGAGGCGGTGGATCAGACGCGCGGCTGGTTCTATTCCCTGCACGCGATCTCGACGCTGCTGTTCAATGAGCCCTGCTTTAAGAACTGCATCATTCTGGGGCTTGTGCAGGATGAAAATGGGCAGAAGATGTCCAAATCCAAGGGCAACGCCATCGATCCCATGGACGCTCTCAAGGATTACGGCGCAGACGCGATTCGCTGGTACTTCACGGTCAATTCCGCGCCGTGGCTGCCCAGCCGTTTCTACGGAAAAGCGGTGCAGGAGGGACAGAGAAAGTTCCTCGGGACTTTGTGGAACACGTATGCGTTCTATGTGCTGTACGCGAATATTGACGGTTTTGATGCGACAAAGTATTCCCTGGAGCCGGAAAAACTCTCCGTTATGGACCGGTGGCTCCTTTCCAAGCTGAACTCCACGATCCGGGAGGTCGACGGCTTCATGGCTTCTTACAGGCTGACAGAGGCCGGCAAGGCGCTTCAGGAGTTTGTCGATGACATGAGCAACTGGTATGTTCGGAGAAGCCGCGCCAGATTCTGGGCGGGCGGTATGGAGCAGGATAAGATCAACGCGTACATGACGCTCTATACATCTCTCGTCGCGGTATGTAAGCTGGCGGCCCCGATCATTCCGTTTATGACGGAGGAGATCTATCAGAATCTGGTCCGCGGGATTGATCCGGACGCGCCGGAATCCATTCATCTGTGCCTCTATCCGGAGGCTGATGCGTCTCTCATCGACCGTGAGCTCGAGGAGCACATGGACCATGTGCTGGAGATTGTTGTTCTCGGCCGTTCCGCGCGCAATGAGAGCGGCATCAAGAACCGCCAGCCGATCGGAACGATGTTTATTAAGGCGGACTTTGCGATTCCGGAGTTCTATCAGGAGATCATCCTCGATGAGCTGAATGTGAAGTCGCTTCTTATGAAAGATGATGTGAGCGCCTACTCCGGCAGCACCGTGAAGCCGAACTTTAATGCGATCCGCGCAAATCACGGGGGAGATAAGATCGGTCCCGTCCGCGCGGCAATCGCTGCCGCGGACAGCGATGAGATTGTGAACGCTATTCGCACAGCCGGTTTTTGGACCGCGGAGACGAAGGATGTGAAGGTCGATCTGAAAGAGGAGGACCTGATCATCGAGGCGAAGCAGGTGGAAGGTTATACAGCTGCTTCTGACGGAAAAGTGACAGTGGTTCTTGACAAGAATCTGACGCCGGAGCTGATCGAGGAGGGATTCGTCCGCGAGATCGTGAGCAAGGTGCAGACGATGCGGAAAGAAGCCGGATTTGAGGTGATGGACAGGATCCGCGTCTTCTCCTTCGGCAATGAGAAGATTGAGGAGATTCTGCGTCTTCACGATGAAGAGATCTCCGGAGACGTTCTCGCGGACGGCATTTTCTTCGGGGAACCGAAAGGATATGTCAAGGATTGGAAGATTAACGGTGAAGCGGTCACACTTGGCGTAGAGAAAGTCTGATGACAGTCGGACAGTGAACCCCGGTTCCCTGCCGGGGTTCCGCTGAACAGGGAGCGTTCGGTTTCCGGGCGCGTACCTGATAAAAGGGAGGAGAGATTATTATGGCATTTAGTTTAGTCGGCAGTAAAAAGGGATTTGACAAGGCTGCATTTATAAAAGATGTGAAGAATTACGTGCGGCGTATGTACCGTACAGATATTGAGCGCGCATCACAGCAGCAGATCTTCCAGGCTGTCGGAAGTGTAATCGAAGACCAGATCATTGAGCAGTGGATGGCGAGCTACAAGCGCTTTAAGGAAAACGGAAACAAGATCGTTTACTACCTTTCCATGGAATTTCTTGTCGGCCGCGCGCTCGGCAACAATCTGCTCAATCTCGGCGAGTATGAAGGCGTAAGGGAAGCGTTGAAGGAACTCGGTCTTGATATCAATGCGATCGAGGACCAGGAGCCGGATCCCGCACTCGGAAACGGCGGCCTCGGACGGCTTGCGGCATGCTTTATGGATTCCCTGGCCTCTTTGGGCTATCACGCTTACGGCTGCGGTATACGCTATCATTACGGGATGTTCCGCCAGCAGATCGAGAACGGCTTTCAGAAAGAGAGACCGGACAACTGGCTGAAGAATGTCTATCCGTTCGAGCTCAGGAGACCGGAGCACTCGAAGGAAGTCCGCTTTGGCGGCAATACCCGCATCCGGCACAATCCGGAGACGGGTGAAAATGAGTTTATCTATGAGAATTATTCCTCCGTTCTGGCGGTTCCGTACGATATTCCGATCGTGGGTTACAAGAACGGCGTCGTTGATGCGCTGCGCATATGGGACGCGGAGGCGATCAATGAATTCGAGCTGTCGTCTTTCGACAAGGGAGAATATGAGAAGGCGGTGGAACAGGACAACCTGGCCCGCACAATCACGGAAGTTCTCTATCCGAACGACAACCACATGGCGGGCAAGGAGCTGCGCTTAAAGCAGCAGTATTTCTTCATCTCTGCTTCCGTGCAGGAAGCCCTGTGCAAGCATATGCGCAATTACGGGACGCTGGACAATCTGCCGGATAAGGTGGCGTTCCAGATGAACGATACACATCCCACGGTCGCTGTACCGGAGCTGATGCGTCTCCTCATGGACGAGTATGATTACGGCTGGGACAAGGCGTGGGATATGACAACGAAGTGCTGCGCCTACACAAATCACACCATCATGGCGGAAGCCCTTGAAAAATGGCCCATCGACCTGTTCTCACGTCTGCTTCCGAGAATCTACCAGATCACGGAGGAGATCAACCGCCGGTTCCTGTGTGAGATCCAGATGAAGTATCCGGACAATCACGACAAGGTCCGCAACATGGCCATTATCTATGACGGACAGGTCCGGATGGCGAATCTCGCCATCGTGGGCGGACATTCTGTGAACGGCGTCGCGGCTCTTCATACGGAGATTCTGAAAAAGGACGTTCTCCGCGATTTTTATGAGATGATGCCGGACAAGTTCAGCAATAAGACGAACGGCGTCACACAGAGAAGATTCCTTCTCCACGGAAACCGCGCGCTGGCAGACTGGATCACGGATAAGATCGGCGACGGCTGGATCACGAATCTGAAAGAACTGGAAAAGCTGAAGCTCTATGTGGATGATCCGCGGGCGCAGCAAGAGTTCATGAACATCAAGCACAAGAACAAGGTCCGTCTTGCGAAATATATCCTGGATCACAACGGGATCGAGGTGGACCCGAATTCCATCTTTGACGTGCAGGTTAAGCGCCTCCATGAATATAAGAGACAGCTGCTGAATATTCTTCACGTCATGTATCTCAGGAACCAGCTGAAGGAACATCCGGATATGGAATTCTATCCGAGAACCTTTATCTTCGGCGCGAAAGCGTCTGCCGGCTATGAAACAGCCAAGAATATCATCAAACTGATTAACTCGGTTGCGGATTCCGTCAACAGCGATCCGTCTCTTAACGGAAAGCTGAAGGTTGTCTTTATTGAGGATTATAAGGTCTCGAACGGGGAGATGATCTTCGCAGCGGCGGATGTGTCCGAGCAGATCTCGACGGCATCCAAGGAGGCGTCCGGAACCGGAAATATGAAATTTATGCTGAACGGTGCTCCCACGATCGGTACGATGGACGGCGCGAATGTCGAGATTGTCGAGGAGGTCGGCGCTGAGAACGCGTTTATCTTCGGCCTTTCTTCAGACGAGGTCATTAACTACGAGCACAACGGCGGTTACGATCCGAATTATATCTTCAACACGGACGGAGATATCCGCCAGGTGCTGGTGCAGCTGATTAATGGAACATTTGATCCGGATCCGGAGATGTTCCGGCCGATTTATGACTCCCTTCTCAGCGGCCGTTTCGGTCCGCCGGACCGCTACTTCATTCTCGCGGATTTCCGCCCGTACGCGGAAGCGCAGAAGAGAGTGGAAGAGGCTTACCGCGATAAGAAGAAATGGGCGAGAATGGCAATGCTGAACACTTTCTCTTCCGGAAAATTCTCTTCTGACCGGACGATCGAGGAGTACGTGCGGGATATCTGGCATCTGGACCGGGTGGTTAAGAGATAGCATACTAAGGAAACGCTGATCGAATCAGCGTTTCCTTGTCTTTTCCATATGGGACGGAGTGATGCAGGCCGGCAGGCGTGGGAAGGGCAGCATTTCCAATACAGGAGGATGATATATGCAGGAAATCAGGTGTCCGAGATGCGGCGAGGTTTTTCAGATCGATGAAGCCGGATATGCGGCCATTGTCAAACAGGTGCGCGACCGGGAATTCCAGCAGGAGATCAATGATCAGGAAACACGCCTCATTAATGAGCGGAAAGCCGCCCTTGCGGCACAGAAGAAAGCGCTTGATGCGGAGAGGGAGCTCGCCGTAAAAGATGCCCTCAGCAGGCAGGAGAAGGACCTTGCGGGCAAGGAGAAGAAGACGGCGGAACTGCAGGCGCAGCTCCTTTTGGAGAAACGCGAACGGCAGATGGAAACGGATGCGCTGCGCGAGGAGCAGAAGCTCCAGCTGCAGGCGCTTGAGAGTGAGCGGGCCCTCGCTGTCGAAACGGCCGTCGCGAAAATCCGCGAGGAGAAGCAGCATCTGGAAGCCGATCTTAAGGCCGAGAAGGAGCGGGCCGCGCTGGAGATCGCAGCGCTGAAAGAAAAAAACGAGACGGCGCTCAGGACGGAACGGGAGAGGGCGGAGCTCGAAATCTCCGCACTCAAAGAAAGGTCCGAGACAGCTCTTCGCACCGAGAAGGCGCGCGCGGAGTCGGAACTGAAGATTATTGTCCGACAGAAGGACGATGAAATTCAGCTTTATAAGGATATGAAGACCCGTATGTCTACCAAGATGGTGGGAGAGACCCTGGAGCAGCACTGTGAGACACAGTTCAATATGCTCCGGGCGGCTGCATTTCCCAATGCGTATTTTGAGAAGGATACGGATGCCAGGGGCGGCACCAAGGGAGATTATATCTTCCGCGATTATGAGGACGGGGTCGAGTACCTCTCCATCATGTTTGAGATGAAGAATGAGATGGAGGAGACCGCGTCCCGCCAGAAACACCGGAATGAGGATTTCTTCAAAAAACTCGATAAGGACAGAAATGACAAGGGGTGCGAGTACGCGGTGCTGGTCTCTCTTCTCGAGGCGGACAGCGAGTACTACAATTCGGGCATCGTGGATGTGTCACACCGGTATCCGAAGATGTATGTCATCCGCCCGCAGTTTTTCATTCCGCTCATTACACTTCTGAAAAATGCATCCAGGAACGCGCTCTCCTACAGACGGGAACTTGAGATTGTACGGAGCCAGAACCTGGATGTGGAGATGTTCAATGAAAAACTCATGGACTTCAAAGCGAAGTTTTCAAGAAATTATGAGCTCGCGAGCCGGAGATTCAATGAGGCGGTCGAAGAAATTGACAAGTCCATCGATCATCTGCAGAAGATTAAGACGGCTCTTCTGTCATCGGAGAACCATCTGCGGCTGGCGAATGATAAAGCCGACGATCTCTCTATAAAAAAACTCACCCGCGGAAATCCGACGATGAAGGAAAAGTTCGAGGAAGCGGGAATTGAAATCAAATAAAAACGTTTCAGGAGCATGGAACGAAGCGTAATGCGAATGCCCGCTTTACTAAAAAAACAGAGGCCGTTTAGACCTCTGTTTTTTTACGGAGAGCGTTACAGCCCCTTGTCATTATCTGTGATTCCGGCCAGCGGGGATGGTTTTATGAAAGACAGATATCCATGAAAGAAAAAGGATTAGATAATTTCGCCGGGGTTCCTGTTCCCCAGGCTGTCAGCTGTCCCTTCCAGATGTTTCAGATATTCTTCCGAGCTGAAGTATTTCAGGGCGGCGGTGCGGCAGGTCTTGAGGTGCCTCCGCATCAACTCCGCACAGACGTCCGGATCCTGATGCTCAATGAGGCTGTCCAGAATCTCCAGGTGCTCTTCTCTGGCCTTATGAATCTTGACCTTATCCTGTCCGGTCGCAATCAGCATGCGCGTGTTGTCGTTAAACAGTTTGTGCATCATGGTGATGAGATACTGGTTGCGGCACTGGTCGATCAGAAACAGATGCATCTCCATATCAAGCTCTGTCGAGTCCTCGATGTCCACTTCCGGTTCTTCGAACCGATGGCGGTATTCAATGAGATCAAGAACATTGAGATAGGGATAGGCGAGCGTCAAAGTGACCGGCTCAATCTCTATTCTTGTCTGAAAGATCTGCAGTACGTTGTCAACTGTGATGTCGGAGATATAGATTCCCTTCTTGGGGAGGACTTTCACATACCCCTCTACCTCCAGCTGGCTGATCGCTTCGCGGATCGGCGTGCGGCTCACGCCGTATTCCTCAGAGAGCTGCATTTCATTGAGTTCCGAACCGGGCTCAAAAACACAGCGGATCAGTTTATCCTTCAGATCCTCATAGATTTTTTGCTTCAAACCTTTGCTCTTTTTCGTATCCTGATATGTCATACATACCTCTTCGGTTCAAAGGAATGGAATGATCCGCCCCATAAAACTTTAATAACTTTTGATGACTGTAGTATAAAACGGACAGTTTAAAGAATCAAGTCTTCAAAGGACGTAATGTATACAACAGGATAGAAAAATGCCCTACAATGTCGACAAGAGGCGAGAAATGATGGAGAAATTCGACATATTTTCCAAATTCAAGGAAAAATGTTTTGGAAGATTAGCGGGAAAAATGAATAATTATCCTCTTATAAATAGTAATAATTCACAAAAATGAAGGAATTATTTTGGAACAATCATGGATTGCAGATGATGTATACATGATGGTAAAATAATTCGGTCAAGGTATGATTTAAGTAACCATATGCAGCATGCGTGTCCTTGCAGCGATTTTCCCGCAGTGAGGCAGAAGATCCGTGCTGCGGTGATTGCTTCAAAATGAAGGAGGACTTTTAAATGAAGAAAAAAGCGTTGGCTCTTGTCCTGACCGTATCTCTTGCACTCGGCCTTGCCGCCTGCGGAGGGGGTGCGACGACGACCAGAGAGGACACGGGATCTTCCGCCGGTGCGGCTGCGTCGGCCAGTTCCAGTCCTAAACAGAAAGTGGATCCCTATGCGGGTGATGAAGTGAAGATTGCTTACATCGCGCATGACATCGGAACGCCGAATAACCAGGGCTGGAAAGAGGGAATCGAGCGCGAGTGCGGATCCTGGTCAAACATCAAGGTGGATTCCTACGGCGCGGAAGAGAAGGCTGAAAACCAGGTGCAGATCATGACGGACTGCATCAACCAGGGGTATAACGCCATTATCCTGCAGTGCTCAGACGGCACGGCGCTCGCTCCGTCCGTCAAGCAGGCGGAGGAAGCCGGTATTCCGGTCATCACCGTCAACCTGGACTGCTCAAGCGACACGATCCACAGCGCCCTTGTCATGGCCGTTGACTACGACGCCGGCCGTATGGCTGCTGACAAGATGGCTGAGCAGATGGGCGAGAAGGGCAAGATCGCAATTATTCAGGGCGTGCCGGGCCTTGAAAGAACCGATAACCTGGAGAAGGGCTTCCGCGACACGATCGCCAATTACAGCGGCATCGAAATCGTTGACGCGCAGTCTGCATCCTTCCAGAAGGATACCGCGATTGATGTCATGAACTCCTTCCTGCAGCAGTATGAGGATCTGGCAGGCGTCTTCGCAATCAACGACGCGATGGCGGAAGGCGCGGCTCTTGCGGCGCAGTCAGCCAACAAGAAAGGCCAGATCTGCATCTGGGGCGCTGACGGTGAGAAGGACGCTCTCGCAATGATCGAGAGCGGCGACATGGCCGGCACTATCTACACGAACAGCTGGGATGAGGGTTCGACCGCGGCTAAGATCGCGCTTCTTATGATCGGATCCGAGTACGACTACACATGCCTTACAGAGACTCCGAAAGTTATCATGGAGCCGATCGTCGTGACGGCTGAGAACGTCGGCGACATTGCTCCGGAAGATCGCTGGTAAGATTATTCTGCACAGGGGACGCATTACACAGGCGGGTTACATCCCGCCTGTGCGTGATAGAAGTGAACGGGTTCTCCCGCCTGGCCTTATTGGGGAAAACCGGAACACTTACAGCTATAAACAGGGAGGGTCTGGCTAAGTGAAACGAATGAATCAGACTACGATGAGACGGCTGATCTCCATCGGCATGTTAGTCGTTCTCGTTATCTTATTTACGCTTCTTGCCGGTGCCGGCAAGGGCAAGTTCTTCAACTTCGACAACCTGATTGAGGTTGTGCGTGATGCGTCGATACCCGCGATTATCGGTGTCGGCGTCACATTTATCATTATCACATCCGGCATTGATCTCTCAACGGGAAGCGCCATTGCGCTAGTCGGTATGACAATGGCCAATATATATGCCTACACACTTTGGCCATTCTGGCTCATGATCCTTGTAGGCATTGCGGTCGGCCTCCTCTGCGGCCTGGCCAACGGCTTTATCGTCGCGAAGCTGAACGTGCCGGAATTCATCGGGACACTCGCGACCATGAGTGTTTTCCGCGCATTGACGTATATCATCGCGATTAAGGATGAGAACGGTGTAATTAAGAGCCAGCCGATGAATCACTCCGGATATACATGGCTCGGAATGGGAATCGGCAAATTCTATTATGTCATCATGGCGATGATCGTATTTGTTGTAGTCGGACAGATTGTATTAAAATACACCCGCTACGGCACCAATCTTTATTCAGTGGGCGCCAATAAGAAGGCGGCTACGCTCTCCGGTATTAATGTGGCGCGCGTCCGCCTGATCGCGTATGTGATCACGGGATTCTGTGTCGCGGTCGGTGCCATTTTCACGACATCCCGTCTTCAGAGCGCGACAACGGCGATCGGAACCGACTTCGAGTTCAATCCCATCGCTGCTGCCGTCGTCGGCGGCGTTGCCCTCTCGGGCGGATCCGGGGACGTGATCGGAACTCTGATCGGTGCGCTCTTCATGGCGACGCTGGAGAACGGCGTCCGGAAGCTCGATATGAATACAGCCTATCAGTACATCATCAAGGGTGTGATTATTATCGCGGTCGTCATCTTCGACGCGGCGTACAAGGCCCGGATTGACCGGCAGGCGAAAGAGCAGGGAGCAAAGGAGGGTCTTGAATAATGGCAGGTGCAACGATTCTCGAAGCAAAAAATATTTATAAGAGCTTTTCCGGCGTGCCTGTTCTTCAGGATGTCCATTTTGAGGTGAAAGCCGGTGAAGTGCACGCGCTCATGGGTGAGAACGGTGCCGGCAAATCCACGCTCATAAAGATCGTAACCGGCGTTTATTCCAAGGACGACGGACAGATCTACTGGGAAGGGAAACCGGTTGAAATCAACAATTATCAGGACTGCCAGAAGCTTGGCGTCGCCTGTATCTATCAGGAACTGTCCGTCATCCCGCCGCTTACGGTGGCGCAGAATGTCTTCCTCGGCAGAGAGCCGCGCAAGGGCCCCTTTATCGATTACGCGAAGATGAACCAGATGACACAGGAACTCATTGACAAGTACCAGTTCCCGCTGAAACCGACAACCATCGTCGACAACCTCGGAATCGGCCAGAGGCAGCTGATCGAGATCCTCAAGGGTCTCTCCCAGAATTCCAAGCTTCTTATCATGGACGAGCCGACAGCGTCGCTCTCCGGCAAGGAAGCGGAGATGCTGTTCCAGATCATCCGTACACTGCGTGAACAGGGCGTCTCGATTATCTATATCTCCCACAGACTGGAAGAAGTGTACATGCTCTCCGACCGCCTCACCATTCTCCGCGACGGCAAGAATGCAGCGGTTCTTGAGAAAGAAGAGATTATCCCGGCCAAGGTCATTGAGACCATGATCGGAAAAGTCGTCGATGAGTCCGCGGGATCGAAGAAAATGCTGCACTCCGATGACAATGCGGAAGTCCGTCTGGACATCAAGAACCTCACAGACCGGACAGACCGTTACCGCAACATCAGCTTCCAGGTACACCGCGGCGAGATTCTCGGACTGGGCGGCCTGATCGGCGCGGGAAGAACGGAAGTGGTCCGTGCGATCTACGGTGTGGACAAGGCGGCATCCGGAGAGGTGTGGCTCGACGGAAAGCTTCTGAATCCGTCTCCGAAGTCCAGCATTAAAGAGGGCATCGGATTCGTCCCCGAGGACAGAAGAAATCAGGGATTTATCCCCCTTCTCTCCACGACGAAGAATGTGGCCCTCACCAATTACGACATCGTCAAGATTAACGGCGTCGCCATCTCCGACGGGGATGAGCTCGCGATGAGCAAGCGCGCGATCGAGGCGATTGATATCCGCCCGTCTGATCCCGATAAGCAGGTCGGCGTCATGTCCGGCGGAAACCAGCAGAAGGTCGTTCTCGGCAAATGGCTGATGAGGGACCTGAAGCTCCTCATTGTCGACGAGCCCACAGCCGGTATCGACGTCGGAGCCAAGGACGAGATATACTCGATCCTGGAGAACCTGGCGAAGGAAGGCGTCGCGGTCATCGTCGTCACGTCCGACCTTCAGGAGCTGCTCCGCGTCTCACACCGCATCATTGTCATGCGAAAGGGCGACATCGTGAAGGAGTTCAAGAATGTCGAAGTCACACAGGCCATGGTTCTGTCCGCAGGACAGGGTGTTGAAGAGGAGGCGAAGTGATGAAGAATTTTAACTGGAGCAAATACAGCAAACCGATCATCCTCGTCGCATTCATCGCCATTTTGTCGATCCTGCGGCCGAAGGCCTTCCTGTCACTTGATAACTTCAGCAACGTGCTCTGGTCCGTGTCCGTCATCGGCATTATGGTATGCGGAACAATCTTCGTATTCCTGATCGGCGGCATCGACCTCTCGATCGCGACACTGTGCGCATTTACCGCAGTTGTTGCGGTAACGGTGACGCATAAACTGGGCGACACGCCGGGAGCTGTTTTTGCCGGCGTCGTGATGGCCCTTATTGTCGGAGCGCTGGCGGGTGCCGTGCACGGCCTTATAATCACCACGTTCCACATCCCCGCGTTCCTGGTGACGTTCGCGACACAGAGTATCTTCCTCGGACTTGCGATGGTCTTCACCAACAACAAGATCATCAGCTGCACGGTTCCGGCATTCACGGCGATTGGCGCGTTCAAGATTCTGGGGTTCCCGCTTCCGGTCTACTTTATGGTGATCATTGCGATCATCAGCTGGTTTGTCCTCCGGAAGACAGTATTCGGACGTTACGTCTACGCGGTCGGCGGCAATGCGACAGCATCGGAGATCTCCGGTATCAACGTCAAGCTGTCCTCGATCGTCTGCTACATACTCTCGGGTCTCACCACGGCGCTCGGCGGAATTGTTCTCTCATCCATGACGCAGCAGGCGTCGTCTTCGACCGGCTCCGGCTATACGAACGACGTCATCACAGCCGGCGTCATCGGCGGCGTCTCGCTGCTCGGCGGTGAAGGAACGGTCCCGGGAGCCATCTTCGGTGCGGTTCTTATGGGACTTCTCAATAACGGCCTTAACCTGATGTCTGTTCCGTCGACTCACGCCGGCCTGGTCAAGGGTCTCGTGATCATCATCGCGGTCGCATTTGATGCGATGCAGCACGCGGACCAGTCGAGAAAGAAAGTCAAAAAAGTCAAAAAAGCAGCTGCGTAATGATGTTTCTGCGAGGGGCATGGGAAGTGCCCCTCGCTGCTTAAAGCTGATACAGGAAGGATGGAAACATGAAAAAAATTGATGCACATCTTCATCTGGCCAAAGTCGTTGCCGGCTACTGCAGACGCGGAGAGCTCCGGGCGATCGGAGAGGGAAAGGCGCAGTGGGGCAGCGGTGAGGTGTTCCAGCTCTTCCCGCAGAACGGGGAGTACGGCGAGGATCATTTCTACGCAGAAGAAGCGCTCGCGATCATGGACCGGAACGACGTGGAGCGGGCCGTCCTTATGAACGGGAGCATGTATGGTTTCCAGAATATTTACCACGAGGAACTGCTTCTTAAATATCCGGACAGATTTTGCCCGAGCTGCGAAGTGGATCCATTTGCAACCAATCACATGGAGGCCCTCGTCCGTTTCTTAGAGGAGAAGAAATTTCATCTGGTCAAATTTGAGGTCAGCTCAGGCGGCGGACTGATGGGGTGCCACGATCCGTTCGATCTCTCCGGCGACCGCATGATGGAGATCTACAAGCGGATCGAACAGAATCACGGCGTTGTGGCGCTGGATGTCGGCGATATCTATATGGAAAGCCATCAGACGACCGCCCTTATGCGGATCGCTGACCGGTGCCCGGATCTGAAAGTCGTGATCTGCCACCTGCTTGCTCCCGCGAGAGAGAAGAGGAAGGAATGGAAAGCGGAACTGCAGCTCCTCTCCCAGGCGAATATCTGGTTTGACATCGCGGCGATGCCGAAGATCATGTCCCCGGATGTCTATCCGTATCCGGAGACGGTGGAGTATCTTGCGGAAGCGAAGAGCATCATCGGCGCAAAGAAGATGATGTGGGGGACGGATGCCCCGTTTGCCGCGACGCAGGATACCTATGAGCACCTGGCTGATTACCTGGAGAGCGCTGATTGCTTCACGAAGGAAGAACTGGCAGATATCTACTACAACAACGCGAAGGAAGTATATTTTCCGTAACCGCGGCAGTTCTGTACCGGGTTTGGAATAAGTGATATACTATGATCATGTTTTGCTGTGACAATACAATTTAACCTCGTTTTGGCAGCTAATGAACAGGGAGTGAAGCGGGCTGCGATGTCCAATGGACATTCGTTTTGCGCTGATCGGAGCGGAGAACGCAGTGATTCGGCAAGGTATTTTATCGGCTGACGCTGACCCAAATCCAACGCCAAGTCTCGCCAGCGGGACTAAGCGGTTTTGTCGCAGCGCATTATCGTCCGGTGCGAAAGAAAAAGACTGCAGCCATTTTAGAAACCTGCTGTACAGAAGAAAGGGACACAGAGTTTAATGAAAAAAGTTGTATGCCTATATGGGACACCATCGGAACTATATAATGAGTTAAATGATCGGGCCAAGGAATACGCCGCCTCTCTGGATCTGGAGTATGTCTGGGTTCCCATGCAGCCGTTTTCAAATGAGGCCGCAATCGAAGCGCTGAAAGGCGCGGATGCAGGAATCATCGATGTGGAGCCTTATGACAGGGCCATTTTCTCCGAAATCCGTGACAGCGTAAAACTGCTGGTCCGCTATGGCGTGGGTTTTGACGCTGTGAATCTGGCGGACGCAACAGAGGCGGGGATTGCTATTTCCCGCACGACTGCGGCCAATTCCGAGAGTGTTGCGGAGATGGCTTTTGCGATGATCATGGGTCTTAAGAGGCAGTTTCCCCTTAATATGGGCTGTGTAAGTTCCGGAAACTGGGTGCGCAACATCGGTTCCGAGATGCTGGGCAAGAAAGTGGGAATCCTCGGCTTCGGCGCGATCGGGCAAAGACTGGCGAAGCTGTTTTCCGGGTTTGACTGTGAGATCCTGATCTACGATCCTTATCTTCCGGATGAGGTGGCGGAAAAGCTCGGTGCGAAAAAGACGGAGATCGATGATATCTTCCGGGAGTGCGATGCCATCAGTATCCATGTCCCCTATACAAAAGAGAATCATCATATCGCCGGCAGGGACAGAATCGCCATGATGAAGAAGACGGCTGTTCTCGTGTGTACGGCACGGGGCAACCTGGTTGACGAGGAGGCTCTGTACGAGGCCCTCAAAGAACGCCGGATTCTCGGCGCCGGACTGGATGTATTTTCCGAGGAGCCTCTGCCGGTCACTTCCCCGCTTATTGGGCTTGACAACGCGATTCTTACGCCACATGTTGCCGCGCAGACGCATGAGGCTCTCTGGAATATGTACAAGAAGGCAATTGACATCACTGCGGACTTCCTCGCGGGGAAGGATATTGGGAGGGATCTGCTGAACAGAGAAGTTCTCGGTTAACCTTTTACCTGCCGGGAAATGGAAATGCCTGCTTTACTTTGGGGGCGTCTGGTATTAGGATTATTTAAAGGAGACAGGGGATGGTTCTTCTGTCTCTTTTTATAGAACAGGGAAACTCCCCTGGAATTCCCGATTCTAAAAAATGCCTCTGGCAGGAAGAACTCAGGCACGCGCACGCAGGGAAACAGTCGCTTATGCGGCCGTGTCCGGCGCGGCGGCACGCTCAGCAAGCATTGAAAAGGAGGACACCACATGCACTATTATATCGGATTGGACAATGGAGGGACGGCGACGAAAGCGGCACTTTTTGACAGCAGGGGCCGTGAGATCGGAAGCTACGGCGTTTCGACCCGGGCAATCACGCCGAAGCCGGGCTTTGTAGAACGTGATATGGAGGAAATGTGGCAGGCGAACTGCGAGGTCGTCCGCGGTGTGCTTGAAAAAACCGGTGTTTCGGGAGATGACGTCGCCGGAATCGGCATTGCCGGCCACGGCAAGGGGCTGTATCTGTGGGGGAAGGACGGGAAACCGGCCGGATATGGCATCATTTCCACGGATAACCGCGCCTGGCAATATCCTGTAAAATGGCGCGAGGATGGGACGGAGGACAGGGCATTTGCCATGTCTCTCCAGCATATCATGTCCTGCCAGCCGGTCGCCCTGCTCGCGTGGCTGAAAGATAATGAGCCGGAGAGATACAGCAACATTCAATATGTGTTCATGTGCAAGGATTATGTTCGTTTCCGTCTGACCGGAGAGGCACGCGCGGAGATGACGGATTACTCGGGATCGGGTATGATGAATCTGCGCACGAAGAAATTCGACCGTGAGATACTGTCACTGTTTGGTATTTCAGAGATGATGGATGCGCTGCCCCCGCTCTGCGAGGCGACCGAGGTCTGCGGACATGTGACGGAGGAAGCAGCCGCTCTCACCGGTCTTAAAGCCGGGACGCCTGTGATCGGCGGAATGTTCGATATCAATGCGTGCGCGATCGCCGCGGGCGTCACGGATCCTGAGAAGGTCTGCATGATTGCCGGGACGTGGTCAATCAACGAATACATCAGGCGGGATGCCGTCGATGACGGCCGGGTGCAGATGAATTCCCTTTTTGCCTTGCCGGGCTATTATCTCATTGAGGAGTCCTCTCCGACTTCCGCGGGGAACTTTGAGTGGTACATCAAGCAGCTGCTGCCGGAACTGAAGGAGAATCTGAAGGCGGAAGGCAGGAGTATCTATGAAGTCGTCGACGAGTGGGTGGAGAAGATTCCGCCGGAGACATTTGTCCCCGTCTTCCTTCCGTTCCTGATGGCATCCAATGTGCATCCAAACGCGATGGGGTCCTTTGTCGGGATGAACATCAGCCACACGCGCGAGCATCTGGCGAGAAGTATCTTTGAAGGAATCACATTCTGCCACCGCTACCACTATGAGAGACTTCTGGCGACGCGCGAGGAGCCGCCGAAGGTGATCCGCTTAGCGGGCGGGGCGGCACGCGCAGCGGTGTGGGCGCAGATGTTCGCGGATATCATGAAGTGCCCCGTAGAAACAGTCGAAGCCTCTGAGACGGGCGCGCTCGGATGCGCGATCGCCGCGGCTGTTGCGACCGGCGAGTATGCGTCTCTCGATGAGGCGGTCGCGAATATGACGGTGATCTCGAAGCCGTATCTGCCGAATCCGGATGTAACGGGAATCTATGATGAGAAGTATGGGCTTTATGTGAAGACGATCGCGTGTCTGGACGGACTTTGGGACGATATGCAGAAGGTTGTGGACAGCGCCGCGAAGTAGAAGGTTCCTGCTGCGGGCAGCGGAACAGTTGCGGGCAGTCTGTGATAATTGGAAATCACGTATTGTAAGCTGTCAATAGGGGATCGTGTATTGGGAGCGGCAATAGGGGATCATGTATTGGGTATGGCAACTGGAGAATATATACTGGGGACTGAAATGAGGGAGGAGCACAGCGTGCTCCTCCTGTCTTGATACTGAGATCATAACGGTTGTTTGTACACGATCACCAGGGTACTTGCATATGATTGTTATGGTGTACGTATAAGATTATTTTGGTATACTTGCAGTGTCATATTGGCGTGCTTGCAGATCCTATTGACAGAGCAGCCTGAAATGCGCTATGAAAAGTGACTGGGTAAAATAATTTAGCACTGGTTAGCATGATAATACTGTGGTAAAATACATCTAATCATAACGTTCAAAGACTACTTACAATGAAAAAACAACTGATTTCAACAAATATAAAATTGTTTGCTTTTATTATTACGGGGATGATCCTCCTGGCGGCTTGCGGTGGGAAAGTGTCAGAAAGTACCTCTGAACTGCCTGCGTCCGAGGGGAACAAGACCACGGAAGGTACCTCGGAAATGCTCGAAACAACAGAGAGCGAGGTGACGGAAAGTATTTCAGATCCAGCCGAGGCCGCAGAGAGCGAAGTGACGGAAGGTTCCTCAGATTCGGCCGAGGTCTCAAAGGGCGCAGCGAAGGAAAATGCAGCACCGGAAAGTGCCGGTGAGGCATCCTCCTCTTCAAACGAAAAATCAGCGACGCGCGAACTCTTTGCCATGGACACGTATATGACACTGACCGCCTACGGCGCGCGCAGTGAGGAGGCCGTCTCGGCGGCGGCAGACCGCATTGGGGAACTGGACGCCCTGCTCTCAACCGGGAGTGAAAAAAGTGCTGTCTCCGAAATAAACCGCAGCGGAAGCGGGAAGACGGCAGGTGTGATAGGGGATCTTCTCGAAAAATCATCGATGCTTTTTGAAGAGACAGGCGGCGCTTTCGACATCAGCATATATCCCCTGATGAAGATTTGGGGATTTACAAGCGGTGAATATCGTGTTCCGACGGAAACAGAGATCCAGGATACGCTCGAATATGTCGATGCAGGCGCACTCACATGGGACAAAACGGCGAATACAGTATCCCTGAAGGATGGGATGGCCATCGATTTCGGAGGAATCGCAAAGGGCTATACGTCAGCGGATGTTGTTCGCGTGATGAAAGAGTACGGCGTGCAGCACGCGCTGATCAATCTGGGCGGAAATGTCCAGGTTCTCGGCACAAAACCGGACGGTTCGCCCTGGCGGGTCGGCGTTCAGGATCCGACGGATGCAAACGGATACATCGGAATTCTGGAAACGGCAGATCAGGCGGTCATCACATCGGGCGGCTATGAGCGGTACTTCGAGGAGGACGGTAAAACATATCATCACATTATCGATCCCAAAACAGGGTATCCGGCGGAAGCGGGACTGCTGTCCGTGACTATTGTATGTGATGACGGCACGCTGGCGGACGGTCTTTCCACATCTGTCTTTGTTCTCGGAAAAGAGAAGGGAATTGAGCTTTGGAGGAAAAATGCCGATATATTTGATATGATTCTCCTTACGGAAGAGGGAAAACTGATAGTCACGGGGGGGATCGCGGATGCATTTTCCTCGGATCTGCCGGTGGAGGTCGTAGAGTAAGCAGAAGGTGCTTACTTTATGCCACATGGTTAGTTCCATCTTATTTTAGAAAGATAAAACAAACTGACTTTGATATTGATGCACGCCGGGATTCGCATTCTGGTTCAGGCGGCGTTCTTTATTGCACTTCCGTCGGCTTATTCGGCTGCATTTGCCGGAATAAAAGGTATATTTGCGCAGATCGGGAAGGGGCAGCTTCTTACTTTTTCTCCGTTTATCGCGATCCTTGCGGTATTGCTGCTTTATACGATTATATTCGGACGTTTTTTTTGCGGGTATGCGTGCGCGTTCGGCTCGCTCGGGGACTGGATATATGGGATCCGTAAATTTCTTTGTGCCAGGCTGACGCGGAAAAAGAACAGAAATAAGGCGGGAGGGGTGTACGCGCGGGCGGATGCACTTCTTATGTGGGCGAAATACCTGATACTCGGAGGGATTATTCTGCTGGTCTACCAAGGTCTGTATGACCGGCTTCGCGGCACAAGCCCGTGGGATGTGTTTTCGATGCTGCGGGCAGGAAGACTTCCCGACCGGACGTATGCATACGGAGCGGGTGTGCTGCTCGCCATTTTGATCGGCATGACCGTGAAGGAACGGTTTTTCTGCAGATATCTGTGTCCGATGGGTGCGGTGTTTTCCATTCTGCCGGTGCTGCCGTTTTTTACTCTCGTACGGAACCGCGCAAACTGTCTGAAAAAATGCAGCCACTGCAAAGACGTCTGCCCGTCTCACATTGAATTGGGAAATACACGTTCTTATGAGGTGCCCGGCGAGTGCTTTGCCTGCGGCAGGTGTGCAGGCGCCTGCCCGAAGTCTAACATACGCACAAAGTGTCCGCGCGGCCGGGAGGCGGTGATTCCGGCCCCGGATGGGAATTCGGAACCTGCCTACAGAATGAAATACCTTAAGGGAAATGAACTCCTGTTTGTGCTTTTGAGGGCAGTATTGCTCGCCGGACTATTGAAAGCAGCGGGCATGTGATGGCTAAGGCACTTGATGGGCGGACCGCGTGATGTGCGCACCCCTCAAGAATGAGGGCAGGGGCATAAGTGCGTTTACGGGCAATATTTCTGGCTGTAAGTTAGTTAAAACTAACATCAGTAATATAATATTAC